>NZ_FNQE01000019.1 GCF_900107485.1 Proteiniborus ethanoligenes | reverse complement strand
ATAGCGATAGAGGTTTTCAATATACTAATAATTCCTTTAAAAGTAAGATTAATAAAGCAGGGATGACACAAAGTATGTCTAGAGTTGGTAAATGTATTGATAATGGTCCTATGGAAGGATTTTTTGGGATTTTAAAAGCTGAGATGTTTTATGGAAAAACCTTTAAATCTCTTGAAGATTTAAAAGAAGAAATAATCAAATATATTAAATTCTACAATGAAGAAAGATTTCAAAAAAGATTAGGGTGTATGGCTCCTTTAGAATATAGAAACCACACACCCAAAAGTGCATAAAACTTAATTAAATTAGTTGTCTACTTGACAAGGGTCAGTTCAGACACGGAATTAGGGGGTTTTATCATTTTTAGATTTTATTATTATTTTAATGCTTCTTCTGCTAATCTAAAGAAGTCTGCTACTCCCATAGATACTCCTGCGAAAGCATCTGTCTTCCCATCATCCTTTAACTCAATAGCTGTTGGATCTTGTGTTTCTAGTAAGTGTGCTTCCATAATAGCTGCTTGCTCATGCCATGGCATGCCATCTTGAGTCATTACATATTGTCCATTTATGGATTGAGTAGCTTTATCGTCTCCGCCATCTTTATGAACCGCATTCCATTTAGCTGCTACAATGTAACCATTTACTACTGTTAAATCAACAGTGTTTTTCCATCCGCTTTTCTCAGCAAACTCAGCATCTTCAGCATGGTATGCACCATCTGTATATTTACCTTTTTCTACTGGACCGTTAGCTAAAGCTGCTTCTGCTAATTCAAAGAAGTCTTTAACTTTAATAGATACTCCAGAAACTACATCTACGTGTCCATCATCATCTAAGTATTTAATATCTGTTGGATCTTGTTTTTCAATTAAGTAGTTTTCCATTACTTCAGCTTGTTTATGCCATGGTGTGCCGCCTTCTACCATTACATATTCGCCAGCCTCTGATAATGTGTTTTTATCTTTTCCTGCATCTTTATGTGCACCATTCCAATCAGCTGCAACAATCTTACCATCTTTAACTTCTATTGTAACCATGTACTTCCAGCCAGTTCTTTCGTTGAATTCTTGTTGTGCAAAGTAAATTCCATCTTGATATGCGCCTGCTTCAGCTGGTGCATTATTTCCAGCTGGTGCTTCAGTTTGTGTGTTTGGCTGTTCGTTATTAGCTGGTTGTTCTGTTTTAGAACCACAACCTACTAACAATCCTGCTGCCAATACTAATGATAAACCTATTGTTAAAATTTTATTTCTTTTCATAAATACCCTCCTAAGCTTAATTAATTAGTGTTAACGATTGCCTAACACTAATATAATTCCATGACAAACTTTTGTCAATAACGCAGGAGGGTTTTGGTCATTTAGTAAACCTTTTTGTTATATTGTTCACAACCTTTTCGCTAGAAATGAGTGGTAATAACATAATCGTCTCCCCATTTATAGCTTTCATAATCTATATTAATAAATGGGGCATAGCTTTCAATTTTGCTCTTTATAAGCACTTTAACAGAACCTATTTGATAGATATTATCGTCTTCCTTAGGCTCATCCTGAGCTATGTCAAAGATTATACCTGATCAAGTCTTTTTTTGTGGAAAAATCCTTACGGTTTTCCCGCTAAACTCTTTTTGTAACTGCTCCATTGCTTTATCTGAAATGTCAAAATCCATTTTCTTCACCTCATCATAAGGAAATTATGTTTATTTATTATAATTATTCCCAGAAACAAAGTCATAAAGCTATAGTTGCTATAAAAATATTTGGAAATTTAATAAATAAAATACTCTTAAATTATAGATTTCCTATATTGAGATGGAGAAACTCCTTCTTCTCGCTTAAAAACTGTAGAAAAATGTCCAGAGCTTACAAATCCACACAATCTAGCTATCTCTTCTATGGAAATATGACTATTTCCCAACATTTCCTTAGACTTATTAAGCCTTAGCTCTATTAGATACAGATAGGGTGTTTGTCCTATGTGATTTTTAAATATTCTCTGAAAATGAGAAGGACTTATATAAATAGCCTTGCATATTTCAGATATAGTAATATTGCTACTATAATAATCCTGCATAAATTTTATTGCTTGTTCTATATAGTCATTATCACTTTTGTAAGCTTTCTTGTGTATTATTGATTCCGTACAGGAATCCCTCAATATTTGTGTAGCTATTTGTGTTTCTATGCTTTCAAGCATTATAGAGCAGTTATCCCCATAATTAATAATCTCCTCAACAAATATCTCAATAAAGTTTAATAGCTTGTGGCTATAAACATTATCTATTCTCTTAAATACAGCTTTTTCTTTTCCTGTTATCCCCAAGGAAATTTCTTCAAAAAATGACCTGTTAATATTCATAGCTATATAATTTATTGGCGCTGGGCTGTTAATAGTACCTGGTGTTATCTCTGTTCCTGGTGTCATACAAATAAGGTTTCCTTTTTTAAATTGAAATTTCTCACTATCTATACTTGCAGAAGGTGGAGTAGAATGAAATATTACAAAATGATAGTCTTCTAAAATCATCTTTTTGTCATTCACAAATTTATCTGGAATAAAAACAGCTATATTTCTACCTATAAATGTTCTTGTGTTATTGTGAATGTTTTTAGGAATTTTTTCTATGAAAGCATCAAACTTACTTTTCATTATTCCACCCCCTCATATATTTTTAATATTTGTATTACATGATAAAACTATTTGCTTTTCAATCTGTATAGCTATAAACAAGAATATTTTTCACCTGCTTATAAAATAGCATTTTATTGTAAAAATAATGATATTTTTAAAGAACAAAATGTTAGATTGAAGCTTTAGTATATTATATAATCAATTGTTTTACAGTATTTATAAATTGACTAGGAGGGCAGGAGATAATATACCAAATAAATACTTCATACATATTAATTATATAATACTTAAATAATTTATTAAATAGGAGGTATTGCCAATGCTAAAAAAAATAATAAGCTTTTCTCTTATACTTGCTTTGATTTTATCCTGTGGTATCTATGCTTCAGCAGAAAAACCTGTGCCTAAATCCTTAGATAAGCCTGATTCTCTTACAATAAGGGATGATGATGGGATACTTAGAGCTACATGGACTAATCCTCAAAGTATCATTCAGGCTACAAAAGATGTAACTGATGGTGAATATGAGCAAAATGCAAGCTTATATTATTTATTTGACTGGAAGAAAAATGATGGTAATTGGAATGTTTGTCCATCACCTAATGACCCTAATTTTAATGATATACCACATGGTTATTTTTATATGAACATGCCAAACATAATGATCGATAATAGTGGAACCTCAGAAACATTTTTTGTTACATGGCATTTTGATCCTAATGATATCAGCGGAAGCTTTGATTTAAAAAATAATACCTACTATTTTAGAATGAGGTATGTACTGGAGTCCAATTATAGTGAATTTAATAGTATATATTCACCTTATTCTAGTGAGTTTGCCATTGGTAAAAATGCAAACAGTAACGCACCTACTAAATTAGATCCTCCAACGAATCTTAAAGTTGAAGTTAAAAAAGACAATAATGGGAAGCCATATTTTCAGCTTAATTGGGATATTCCTAATTCTGTAGCTGAAGCTGATAAATTCTTTCCAGTTTATCATGTGATTGATTTTAAAATAGGCAATGGGCAATGGTTGTCCGAAAGACTCTCGTGGGATTGGATGCCTGTAGCTCCTAGTCAGCAACTACAGTCTAGTGATACTCTAGATCCCGTAGAAAAACAGTTAACTGATAAGGTAGTTATAGAAGAAAATGTCTATTATTTTAGAGTTGCATTTGAAGGAGAGCCTACTACTTCTGGTACTAATATTCGTTCTGGTTTTTCAAACATAGCTTCCACAAAAGTACAGGCATATAGTAATGCTTCTAATTGGGCTAAGCCAGAGCTTGACAAGGCTAATGACTATGGCTTAATTCCAGGCATATTAAAGGGTGCAGATATGACAAAGCCTATTACTCGTGAGGAATTTGCTGAGCTTGCTGTAAAGCTTTATGAGAAAACAACAGGTAATGCTGCTCAAGCTACTAGTCCAAATCCTTTCACCGATACAAAAAATACTGAAATCCTAAAGGCTTATAATATAGGGGTAACAGTTGGTACATCTGCTACAACCTTTTCTCCAAAAACTCTTATTAATCGAGAGCAAATGGCTACTATGCTTAGCCGTACAATACGAGCTATGGTTCCAAATGCTGATTTTTCTACTGCTGGAGCTCCTATATTTAATGACGAAAAACACATTTCGGCCTATGCCTTAGAGCATGTTAAATATATGAGTAAAAATGGAATAATATTAGGCTCTAATGGCAATTTTATGCCTAAAGCGGTAACACCAGCACAAGAAGCAGAAGGATATGCTAGGGCTACTAGGGAACAGGCTATAGCCATGAGTGTAAGAACCTTCGAAAAGTATAATTCTAATGGTAATTAAAATTACATTATTTTCAAAAGGGAGGTACGGTTAAAAAACCGTTCCTCCCTTTTTCTACAGCCCATAAATTCTGTTATATTAATTCTTTCTCTTTGAGAAATTCAATGAACACATTTCTCAAATTGTTTGTATTTCTACCTTCTATAAACAATTCACCATCCGATACAACTTGAAGTCTAGCTTTCTTATCTTCAAAGTTAAATCCTTCTGTATAGAGTACATTGCTTCTGTTTACTGGCCAGAAGATTGTGCTTTCATTAGCTATATTAGCCTTTAGATAATCCTTTCTCTCAGTAGTTAACTCTGCAAATATGTCTTTTGGACTACTATAGCCTAAGTCATAACCTAGCACTTTTCCTAGCTCTATTATAACCTTCCAATTTTCATATCCACTCATTGGGATAATAGCTTTGTTTATCCTTTGAATTCTTCTTTCTGAGCTTGTAAAGGTACCTTCTGATTCTGCAAAGCTTACTGCTGGTATTACCACATCTGCCATTTTAGCCGTTTCTGTTAAATGAGTATCTTGTACCATTAAGAAATCAAGTTTCTTTAAATCTACCTGTGGTATATCTTCACCAAATACTAATAATCCTTTTATGTCTCCATTTACTAAAGCTTTTGCTACTTCGTTTGAATCTTTGTCTACGCCCATATCAACTAGACCTTGGCTGTTGTTGTTAAGCTTCATTTGTATAATCCCATTTCTTGGACTTCCTATATGTCCCGAGATTACAGCTATGTTTCCAAGCATTTTTGCCCCATCTTGGCTTAATGTGCTTTGTTCAAATACTATCATAGCCTTTTTAGATTTTCCATAAATCTCTGCAATTTCCCTTGCAGCATCACTTACTTGTATATTTTCTAGATCTGCCTTAAGCTCATTGCAGCCTAAAGCCTTGCTTTCTGATGGAGAGAAGCCTTTTTCAATAAGGGCCTTTGCAATTTCCTTTAGGAAGCTTACGTTATTCTCTGGACAATATTTTCTGTATGCCCATTCATCAGCCTGTGAATCAAAAGGATTGACTACTAATAGCTTTGCTCCACTTTCAACTGCCTTCTTTATTTTTAAACCTACAATAGTATGATGATTCATTATATCTGAACCAACTAATAAAATTGTTTCTGTAGATAATAGTTCATCAAATGTATTTGATGAAGCATCATATCCTAATACGTCCTTTATGCCTTGATTAGCCACATTAAAGCTTGTTATGTTATCTGTTTTCAATACTTCCCTTCCAAGCTTAGACGCTAAATATATCTCTTCGTTTGTGTATCTATCTGAAACTGAAATAGCTAGAGAATTGCTTCCATGAAGCATAGCTAAGCTTTGAGCCTTTTTGGCGGTATAAAGGAATGCTTCTTCCCAGGGTACTTCTTGAAGTTCACCATTTTTCTTAATCATTGGCTTTGTAAGTCTAGTGCCTTTTTGTGCTATATCAAATCCAAAGCGTCCTTTTACGCATAGTAGCCCGTCATCGACTTTGCTTTCTCTCACAGGTATAGCTCTAGTTAGCATGTCGCCCTTAGAGTTTAAGCTTACATTACATCCAACACTACACTGTGAGCATATTGTATGTGTGACCACCGGATCCACTGGTACTGACTTTTCTATTCCTAATCTTTCTCCTAGAGCACCTGTAGGACATACACTTATACATTGTCCGCATGAGATACATCCAGTTTCATTCAGAGGTAAATCTAATGCAGGTTTTACAATAGTGTCAAAGCCTCTTTCTACAAGCCCTAATGCAGTGACCCCCATTACCTCTTCACATACTCTTACACATAGTCCACATAGTATACATTTGTCTGGGTTCCTCATAATAAATGGATGAGTATCCTCTTCTTGACGCTTGTGAACCTCTCCACTTAATCTCTCAGGCTGTACATGGTATTCGTTAGCATAATGAAGTAGCTTACACTCAAACACATCATGGCAGCCACACTCTAGACATCTTTGAGCATCCTTCATTGCAGCTTCTGCATCAAATCCCTTCATTACTTGGTTAAAATTATCTTTCCTTTCTGCTGCTGTAAGATGAGGCATAGGTGACCTATATGCCTTTTCTCTATCCTCAAAATCTTCAGCTGTTAAATCATGTCTTTCTACATAATATGGTTTTTCATAAGGTATCATTTCGCCTTCTAAATAGCTAGATATTACATCAGCTGCCTTTTTTGCATGTCCTATAGCTGCGATGGCTATGCCTGGACCTGCATTAATAGCATCTCCTCCTGCAAATACTCCAGGAATATTAGTTCTAAAGGAATTTTCATCAGCTGAAATAGTTCCTTTTCTAGTTAATTGAATATTTTCAAATCCACTAGGATCTACATATTGTCCTATAGCCCCTATTACTGTATCTACTTCTAAAATTTCTTCTTCGCCTTCTATTGGTATTGGCCTTCTTCTTCCGCTGCTATCTGGTTCCCCAAGCTCCATCTTTTGAAGTCTTATTTTAGTTACCTTCCCATTTTCACCTATAATCTCTATTGGATTTACTAGGAATTTAAATACTACTCCTTCTTCCTCTGCCTCTATTATTTCTATATCCTCAGCAGGCATTTCTTCCTTTGTTCTACGATATATATTATAGACTTCCTTAGCCCCTAGTCTTACTGCTGTTCTACATGCATCCATTGCTGTATTTCCACCACCTACTACAGCAACTCTTTCGCCTAGTAATACTGGCTCATTTGTTACAACTTTACCTAAAAAGTCTATTCCGCCTATTGAGCCTTCTAGGTCTTCTCCAGGGCAATTTAACTTGGTACTCTTCCAGGCACCTATAGATATATATACTGCATCATTTTTTTCTTTAATATGCTCAAAGCTTATATCCTTCCCTACTCTAATACCTGTTAGCATTTTTACGCCCATTTTTTCTATAAGCTGTATTTCTTTATCCAGTATTTCCTTTGGAAGACGATATTCTGGAATTCCATATTTAAGCATACCACCCATTTCAGGCATTGCTTCGTATATAGTTACATCATGACCATCTGCTGCTAAATAATATGCTGCTGAAAGCCCACCAGGTCCTCCACCAATAATCCCAACTCTTTTGCCTGTTTTTGGCTTCATATCTGGCATATATATCTTCGTATCATTTAAATCAATGTCAGCAACAAAAAACTTTAAATTTGCTATTGATATAGGCTCTTCAACTAATTGTCTTCTACAAGCATCCTCACATGGATGAGGACATACCCTGCCGATACTAGCTGGTAGCGGTAGCTGCTCTTTTATTAGCTTTAATGCCTCTTTAAACTCTCCATTTGCTATGAGTCCAACATAGCCTTGACAATCAGTGTTTCCTGGACAAGCTAACATACAAGGTGCTTTACAATCCCCAACGTGGTCAGAAAGTAAAAGCTCCAATGCTATTTTCCTAGAGGATTTAACCTTCTCCGTTTTTGTCTGTATGACCATATTGTTGCTTATTTCTGTTGCACATGCTCTTAATAGCTTAGGTATTCCTTCAACTTCAACTACACAAAGACCACAAGCTCCATAGGTCTTAGTTCTTTCATCGTGGCATAGGGTAGGTATTTCTATGCCATTTTCTCTCGCCACCTCAAGTATTGTCTGACCTTTAAAACCTGTTACTTCTTTACCATTTATATTTAATCTAATCATTGACATTTATTTACCCCCCTTCTAATCTACTAGAACTGCTTCGAAACGGCAAACTTCATAGCATTTACCACATTTTATACATAGCTCATTATTAATTACATGAACCTTTTTAACCTCACCATCTATTGCCCCTACTGGACAGTTTCTCTTACACAATCCACAGCCTATACATTTGTCCTCTAAAATAGAATATGTTAATAGATTTGTACATTGCTTTGCAGGGCATTTCTTATCGTAAATATGCTTTTCATACTCTTCTCTAAAATATCTTAGTGTACTTAAGACAGGATTTGGAGCCGTTTGTCCAAGACCGCATAGTGAACCAGCTTTTATTTCGTGACCTAATTCTTCAAGAAGCTCTATATCTCCATCCTTTCCTTCTCCTTCACATATTCTAGTAAGTATCTCAAGCATTCTCTTTGTACCTATTCTACAATGGATGCACTTACCACAGGATTCTTTACGAGTAAAATCAAGGAAAAATCTTGCCATATCCACCATGCAAGTAGTTTCATCCATTACAACCATGCCACCTGAACCCATTATAGCTCCCGTTTTAGTTATTGAATCATAATCGACTGGAGTATCTAGCAAATGCTCAGGTATACAACCACCAGAAGGCCCCCCCATTTGAACAGCCTTCATGGTTTTACCATCTTTTATTCCTCCACCAATATCAAAAATTATATCTCTAATTGGAGTTCCCATTGGTACCTCCACTAACCCTCCCTTATTTATTTTTCCAGTCAGTGCAAATACCTTTGTGCCTTTGCTATTTTCTGTTCCTATAGCAGCAAAGGCTTGTCCCCCGTTAGCTATAATCCAAGGAACATTAGCAAAGGTTTCAACATTATTTATGTTTGTAGGCTTGTTCCAGTAACCTTTTTGTGCTGGGAAAGGAGGCTTTAATCTTGGCATTCCTCTTTCTCCCTCTAAGGAAGCAATAAGAGCTGTTTCCTCACCACATACAAATGCTCCTGCTCCTGCTTTTATCCTTAAATTAAAATCAAACCTATCTAATCCAAGAATATTGCTTCCTAGATATCCTCTTTTTTCTGCTTCATCTATGGCCTCTTGTAGTCTTATAATAGCTAATGGATATTCAGCCCTTACATAAACTACACCTTCATTTGCCCCTATAGCATAGCCTGCTATTATCATCCCTTCAATTAAGCTGTGTGGATCTCCTTCTAGAATACTTCTATCCATAAATGCTCCTGGGTCTCCCTCATCAGCATTACATACTACATACTTTGGAGTATCTTTACTTCCTAGTGCAGCATTCCATTTAAACCATGTTGGAAAGCCTGCGCCTCCTCTTCCCCTAAGGCCTGATACCTTAATCTCCTCAATTATCCCCTCCGGTCCTAATTCCTTTAAGCATTTTTCTAAGCCTTTGTATCCGCCATTCTGTATATATTCATCTATGCATTCAGGATTTATTATCCCGCAGTTTCTAAGAGCAATTCTCTTCTGGCTGTCTATGCCACTTTTATCGCTTTGGCTTATTATATAATCATCAATTTTATTTTTTTCCTTTATATGCTTTTCTACTATCTCAGGAGCCATTTCAGGAGTTACCTTAACATAAGTTGTTTTAATACCTTCTTCATCTATGACATCTACTATAGGTTCAAGATAACATGTTCCAACGCACCCTGTTAGTGTAAGCTCTGTATCTGTATTTAATAGCTTAAGTGCACTTTCTAAAGCAGCATAGACTTTATTAGCACCAGCGGCTATACCACAGCTACCCTGTCCAACAACTATTTTCATAACTAGGCCTCCTTATTTTCGTTATTTTTAATTTCTTTTAGAATCTCTTTAGCTTTTTTGGGTGTCAATTCTCCATATGTTTCTCCATTTATCATCATTACTGGAGATAAGCTACAGCATCCAAGGCAAGCAACATTGTTAAGAGTAAAAATATTGTCCTCTGTTGTTTCTCCTTCTTTTATGCCAAGCTCTTCATAAATAGCCTCTTCAATGGCCTTTGAACCATTAACATGACATGCAGTTCCTTGGCAAAGCATTATTAGATATTTTCCGACAGGATTTAATCTGAATTGGGTGTAAAATGTAACTACTCCATGAACCTTAGCTGGTTTCACTCCTGTTTCTTTTGCAATATAGTTGAGTACTTCTACAGGTAAATAACCATAAATGTCTTGTGCCTTTTGTAAGATGCTAATTAAACTTCCTCTTGTACCTTTGTACTGCTCAATTGTGGGTTTTAGCTTGTCTAAATCAATGTTTAAAGTGTTTGCCCTATTAAGATCCTTCTCTTTACAACAGCATTGCATTTGTAACACTCCTCTCAGATATATTTATGTTTGTTATTAATTTAATAAAGTCTTTTCAATTAAAATTTATTTTTTGCATAATTACGAATAAATTTTTCCATATTGTTTCTCATATTCTTGCTATTTAGCCATATTTCCCTATTATTTTTGTCCTTTTTAAACACATAATATGATATCATTGTTTATTCTAATAGTAAAGAAACTCTCTAAAGATTCTGTAAACTTTTTTCCAGACTTTGTTATAAATTTAACTCCCTTCATACTAATTTAGCCTTTTTATTTTTATGTTTTGCCATTAATTGTATAGGGGATTACTCCCATATCTCTATGCCTTCCACGAAAAATGAGACTCCCTTACAGATAAAGGGAGTCTCATTTTTTAAAGTCCTAGTAATGTTGTAGCAGCTGAAAAGTATATTAAAAGTGCTAAGGCATCAACTATAGTTGTTATTAGTGGACTAGCCATAATAGCAGGGTCTAGCTTAACTTTTTTTGCAACTATTGGCAATATTCCTCCTACAACTTTGGCTAATATAACAGTAAAAAACAAGCTAATACATATTGCTAAGGATATATATATATCTGTTTTTTCAAGATAATAAATTCGTAAAAAGTTTACAAGGGCTAGGACTATACCTACTACAAGACTGACTCTAAGCTCTTTCCATATAACTTTAAAAACATCCTTTGTTTCTATTTCTCCTAAAGCTAAACCACGTATGATTAATGTGGAGGATTGTGAACCAGCGTTTCCTCCTGTATCCATAAGCATAGGAATGAATGCGGCTAAAACTACAACTGACTGAAGTACTTCATCAAATTTTCTTATAATATTTCCAGTGAATGTAGCAGAAATCATAAGAACTAAAAGCCATACTACTCTGTGCTTAGCTAAAGAGAATACATTTGTCTTTAGATATTCCTCTTCTGATGGAGCCATAGCAGCCATCTTTTGAAAGTCTTCCGTGTTCTCCTGCTCAATAATGTCTACTATATCATCAATAGTGATTATCCCTACAAGTCTATTTTCGTTATCTACTACTGGCATAGAAATAAAGTCGTATTTTCTAAAAGTATCAGCTACATACTCTTGGTCTTCAAGTGTATGAACATATATTACATTTGTATCCATAATATCTTTTATAATAGTATCTTCATCATTTAAAATTAACTGCCTTATTGAAAGTACTCCTTCTAGTCTTCTGTTTTTATCCATAACATAACAGGTGTTTATAGTTTCCTTATCTATGGCAGTCTTCTTAATATGCTCTAGGGCAGCCTTTACTGTCATTTCCTTTTTCAAATCTACATATTCTATGGTCATAATACTACCAGCTGAATTTTCAGGATACTTCAAAAACTGATTTATCAATGCTCTTGTATTTTCATCAGTATGCTTAATTACTTTTTTTACAACATTTGCTGGCAGCTCCTCTAAGAAGTCTATGGTATCATCAAAGAATAATTCGTCAATGATAGTTTTTATCTCTTTGTCAGTTATGGATTCGATAATATACCTTTGCTGCTCTGATGATAAGTAAGAAAACACGTCTGCTGAAATATCCTTAGGTAGAATTCGGAAGATTATAAGCATTTTTTCCTGACTTGTTTCGTCTAATAGCTGTGCTATATCTACTACATTCATATCTTTTAATTGATTTCTTGCTTGAATAAGCTTGTTTTCCTTAATTAGTTCTAAAACCTTTTCCATATTTTATTTCTCCTCCTTCTATAGTAGAGGAGCACATAATCAGTGATAAAAAGGTGCCTTCCTCTACATTATTATTAATTTTTCTTGAAAAACTATTCCCATGCGGGTCTGCATCCATTTTATCACCTCATTCTTCGTTATATTAAACTGCTATAAAACCCTTACTGTTTAAAGGATAATCTTGCTTAAGTCACTAGCTCATATTAAATGAATTACTCTGCTAACAATTCTGTAATTACAATTTCTGGTCTGTTAAAAACACGCTGGGGTATTATACTGTTTCCTAGTCCTCTGCTTATTATAATCATAGTATGGTCAACTATGTGTTTACCAGATGTGTACTTGGGGAAAAAGCCTTGATTAGGCACTACAAATCCCCCTAGAAAAGGAAATCTAAACTGTCCACCATGAGCATGACCACTAAATACTAAATCAAAGCCATCCTCAGCATATATGTGTATCTTTTCAGGCCTATGTGCTAAAAGTATTTTAAAGCCCTGAGCATCTAGTCCTTTTGTAGCTATATCTAAGTACTCTTTTGTTAATCTAGAGCTTTTGTTTTTTTCCAGGGAGTGAGGATCATCAATACCTACTATGAAAATACTCTCCCCATTTATATCCAGCTTTTCCCAACTATTTCTTAAGACTTTCACACCTGTATCAACAAGTTTTTTTTCTAAATCTTCAAAACTACCTGAGCGTATTTCATGATTACCAGTTACATAATATACTGGGGCAATTTTAACTGCTTCTTCAATAAATTTCATAGCTATATATTCATTATATCGTCTACTATCTATTAAGTCACCCGTTATTACTATAATATTAGGATTTTCTTTGTTTATTTGACTTATTAAATACTCCTGTTCTTTACCAAATGACTTGTTATGTAAATCTGATATATGAACAATTTTTAGTCCATGATAATTTTTAGGTAATTTTTGAAAACTAATCTTATGTCTAGTCTTTGAAATCCAATTGTTTTGTAAATAGAAAAATACTAATAATATAAGCACTATAATTATAATGCACACTGATTTAAAATTTGCCACGTTCTTGTTTACAAACATAAAATCTCCTTAGTCTATAAATAAATAATAGTTACACTTGCTATAATACCATAACAAGAGGCTATAATACCAGAAGAATATAATAAAGAATAGTATCAGGCTACTGAAGGAACATTTTTTAAACATTTCCTCAACCCTATCCATACTTAATCTTGTAAAATAACTTTTCATTTTAAGCCTAATATATTGAAGTTATAGGCTAATTGCATTATACTTTTTATATACGACTCCCTTGCCTTAGCCCTAAGAAAGGAATGAATTTTTATGTCCAACTTATTTATAACTGGAGAAATAGGAATAGGAAAAACAACCATAATTAATAAAATTATAGACAAACTTAATTGTTCTGTAGGTGGATATTCAACTGACAGAGAAATTGTTAATGGCAAGAAAATATTCACTGCAAAATCACTACTGGATGATACAGAAAGATGTATCTTTGCGAAAATTCATATGGCTAATGGCCATAAAGAAATTTATGAGGATTCATTTAGATATTGTATTATATCTATATTGGAAAAAAGCTTAAGCAAGGCAGATGTAATAATCCTAGATGAGCTAGGATTTATGGAAGATAATATAATTCAATTTACATCATATGTACACAGTTTGCTTGACAGTGATAGATTTATATTAGGAGTATTAAAGAAGCATGATTGCCAGTTCATTAGCAGCATCAGATCAAGGAAAGATGTACTAGTTGTAGATGTTAATAAGGATAATAGGGACTCCATTTTAGATGAGCTGTTAAGTATGATTAAGTCTTATGGTGTACCTTTTAAAGAATAGCCCTTGTTCTTAATAAGCCCTAACATTTACATGTCAGGGCTTATTAAATAGTATTATAGCTTTAGAGCAAATTCCTTACCAAATTCTATACTTCTTTCTATTGCTTCTGGAGTTGGATTCCACAATTCTTTAATACCTTCATTTACTACTTCGAATTTACCTTCATTAAGCTTATCATTAATTATCTTTACAGACTCTCCACTCCATCCATAGCAGCCAAAAGCGGCAGCCTTTTTGTTTTTAAAGCCTAAGCCTTTTATCATTTCAAGAATACCAGCTGTCCCATGCATTATGCCTTTATTTACAGTAGAAGAACCTACTAAAATAGCCTTTGATTTAAATATTTCTGTAATTAAATCATTCTTGTCAGTTTTAGAAGCATTAAATAGTTTTAAAGTAACCTCCTTATCCACTGACTGTATTCCCTCTGCTATTGCCTCAGCCATTCTTCTTGTTCCATCCCACATAGTATCATATAAAATAGTTATTTGATTCTCTTGATAAGCATTTGCCCATTCTAAGTATTTCTCAACAATTTGAACTGGATTATCTCTCCATATTATACCATGACTAGTACATATCATATTTACTGGAAGGTTAAAGCTAAGAACTTCTTCTATTTTCTTAGTCACTAAAAGGCTAAATGGTGTTAATATATTAGCATAATATTTTATTGCTTCATTGTATAGCTCTGATTGATCTACTAAATCGTTAAACAGATGCTCTGATGCAAAATGCTGTCCAAAAGCATCATTACTAAACAGTATGTTTTCGCCTGTCATATAAACAAACATACTATCTGGCCAATGAAGCATTCTAGCCTCTACAAATATAAGCTTGCTGTCCCCTATATCTAGTTCATCACCAGTTTTTACTTCAACAAAGTTCCAATCCTGATGATAATGTCCCTTAAGTGATTTAATTCCGTTTGCTGTACAATAAATAGGAGTATTTGGTATTTCCTTCATTAGCTCTGGCAAAGCTCCACTATGGTCTATTTCTGCATGGTTTGCGATAATATAGTCAATTTGATTTAAGTCTATTTCCTTCTTTAAGTTATCAATAAATTCTTTTGTAAAGGGTTGCCAAACAGTATCAATGAGTACTGTTTTCTTATCACGAACTAAATACGAATTATAGGATGAGCCTTTGTGAGTTGATAGTTCTTCTCCGTGAAAGCTTCTAAGTTCCCAGTCAATTTTCCCTACCCAAGTTACTTTTTCACTAATTTTTCTCCCCATCTTCTACCTCCTAATATTAATAATCATAATATAAGTTATCCTAAAACTATGCCTTCATCTAGATTACTTGTAATCCAATTATATATTAAGATTTAATTTTAGAACACTTATAATTATTTTAACATATTTTTTATATACCCCAAAAAACAAAAATAATCTAACAAACTCCTATTTACAGAATTTTATTCCTTAAAACTAGGAGTTCCTTAGATTATATTCACAATAACATTTTGTTATTCTAGTAATGCCGCCCTGTTATACATGTCTTCTTTTTCTTTAGAGCTTAGAGTTTTTTCAGTTATTATGGCTATAGCCGCTATTACAGGCAAATTTAAAGCAAACCTTAAAAGCATAAAATTCAATCCCATTGATGAAGCTTCAAATAGAAGCAGTGGGATTTTAGTTGTAGACCAAGAACCTATAAATATGAGTACATTAGATAGCTTGCTGCCTTTTTTAAGCAAGGTTCCAGCTACAGGGAAGGCTGCATATAAGGGTCCTGCTGCTACTGAGCCCAAAAGAAATGAGATAAGTATTCCAGTTATGCCTGAATTGGGCCCCATAAACTTCATCATAGTTTCTTTTTCTACCCACACATCTAGTAAGCCTAATAATATGAAAATTGGTGGTATTATAGAAATCATCTCAATAATATTTTTCTTAGTTATTTCTAGTGACGATTTTCCAATACTAGGATAAATAAATAATATGACAGTATTCACTGCTAGTAATACTAAGAAAAACTTATATCTGCTAATAAGCTTTTTCATGCTAATATCGCCCCCATTATACCTGCGACTACAAAGGATAGAATAAATGCAAGTAAATTTCTTGTAATAGTACCTGCCTTGCCAAAATACTTCATTTCTAGTGGCATAGTTGCAACTCCTACCATCATGAGGGTAGATACAAACACTGCCACTTGAGTTATTCCTGCACCATTATTATACAAGGCTGCTGTTAGTGGAAATGCAACAAAAGCAGGTATTAAGGTAATAGAGCCTATGAGTCCTGCTCCCAGCATACCGATTATTCCTGACCCTGAGCCTAATAGCTTTGATATAGTTTCTGGACTTAAAACTGCAAGCATTATGCCGATTAAAATAAGAATAGCCAAAAATTGAGGTAATATGCTCTCGAAGGATTTCCATGCTTTTTTTAAAGCAATCTTTGTCTTTTTCTTATCCTTTACAAAGGAAAAAACAGTTAAAAAAATTGCTAGTACGTATAAAGCTTTTGTAAACATATTGTCTCCTTTCAAAATTATTTGTGTATTTCTTTATATTATCATCTAAATTTATATTCATATTAATTATACCCCCCATAGGTATAATTGTACCATGGTTATTAATAAAGTCAAGATTATTATATATACATGAAATGGAAAAATCCTTAACCATTCAGGATAAATATAATTTCTAAATAGCTAAGGATACTAAAAGCAATAATTTAATCATCTTATCTTTCGTAAACAATTTCTCCACCTAGAATAGTCATTTCAACTGCTATGTCCTTTATTTTATCTGGAAGGATACTGAATATGTCTTCAGACAATACAACCATGTCTGCAAGCTTTCCCTCTGTAATAGAGCCTTTAATATTTTCTTCAAATGAAGCATAGGCACTTCCCATTGTATAGCCATATAGGGCCTCTTCTACCGTTAAACTTTCCTCTGGTAGCCAGCCCCTCTTTGGAAATCCTTTTAAATCCTTTCTAGTTACTGCACAATATATAGAAGGCATAACATCTAATGGTTCCACAGGACAATCTGTACCTAAAGCTACATGAACACCTCTATCCACCATAGATTTAAATGCATAAGTTTTCCTTGCTCTCTCTACTCCTAATCTGTTCTCCACTATATGCATGTCATAATGAAGGAAAATCGGCTGTATATAGGCAATTGCTTTTAGAGCCTTAAATTTGTTAATTAATTCTTCATCTGTAATTTGGCAATGTACTATGCCATGTCTATGGTCTGGATTTGGTCTCCCTTTTAAGGCTTTTTCTATTGCATTGAAGGCCATATACATTGTCTTGTCGCCTATAGCATGAAGAGCCACCTGCATTCCATTGTCATGAGCCTTTGCTACTAATTCATCTAATTCATCTTGGGTAAATACAAGTATACCTGCAGTAGAAAAATCATCTGTATAAGGCTGACATAACGCAGCAGTCCTAGCCCCTAGAGAACCATCTCCAAGGAGCTTTAATGGGCCTATTTTAAACATTTCGTCTCCGTAACCTGTAGTATATCCTTGCTTTATAAATTCATTAAGCATTTCAGCAGTAGGTAATAAGCATTGTTCATAAACTCTAACTGTTAGTTCTCCTTTTTCCTTCAATTCATTGTATATTTCAATGACTTCCTTAAAACTATAACCAGGGATAGAGCCAAAGTCATCACTTTGCACAGAAGTAAGCCCCTTTGCATTTGCGTATGCCATTGCTCCTTTAATCATTTCCTTTACCTCATAGGGCTCTGGACTTGGTATTGGCTTATATATTAAATCTAGGGCATTTTCTCTAAATATACCTAGGGGATTTCCTGGTTCATCTGTGTCAAAGTATCCTCCTTCTACCTGGTCTGTTTCATTACTTAATCCTGATATTTCAATAGCTTTACTATTGGCAACACAAATATGACCACATGCCCTAGTCAATACTATAGGATGTTCAGTAGATATTTTATCTAAATCATATCTAGTGGGAAATCTATTTTCTCTCTCAAAATAATCATGGTTCCATCCTCTGCCACGTACCCATGAACCCTTTTCTATGGTTTTTGTCTCTATAAACTCCTTAGTTTTTTGGATTATTTCTTCTATTGATTTACAATGGCTTAAGTCTACCATGTTTAAAAAGTACCCAAAGCCTAATAAATGCATATGGCTATCGTTAAAGCCTGGCACTAAAACTCTTCCCTTTAAATCTATAGCTCTTGTATTTTCATCTTTTAAGGATAGTATTTCGGCATTGCTCCCAACTTTATATATTTTATTTCCATTAACTGCAACAGCCTCTGCCTCTGGTATAGATAAATCCATTGTATGAATCTTCCCATTAATTAATATTAAATCCACCCTATCTCCCCCAATATTCTTTTCTTTATTATTATAAAGCATGGATTATTATTAAATCCATGCTTTATCTTATGACTATATTTTTTCCTTTTTCCTTAGCTATAAACAGGTTATTATCAGCTGTTTTCATCATGTCCTCAGCAGTCATTTCTTCTTTATACATAGTGCATATTCCAAAGGAACCAGTAATATTTATATTCCCATGTTTATTTAAAGACATGTCCCTTTCTATTTTCTTTCTTATTCTTTCTGCTATTGAATATGCCGTATCGTTGTCTGTATTGTTTAGGCATATTAAAAATTCATCTCCACCATATCTAGCCACCCAATCATTCTCTAGTCTAATGGAACTTTTCAATATCTCTCCGTATTGTTTAATTTTAGAATCTCCTTCTATATGTCCAAGCTCATCGTTTATAGCTTTAAACTGATCTATATCCGTCATTATAATGGATAATGGCTTTTCGTTTAAGAGGCTTTGAATAATATCCACTGGAAGTCTTTCATCTATAAATCTTCTATTATATAGACCTGTTAAAGGATCTTTAACTACCATATCATTCATGTTTGATATATAGCTCTTAATATTATGTGCCTTTTCATTATCCTCTGTATCTATAAGCATAGTATGAGTTACATCTTTTAATAGCTCTAAAATAACTAAGCCATCCGTCGACCTTATAGGTATGGCCGTAATCATATATACCTTATCAGATAGGTATTCTAGCTTATATACCGTATCCTTGCTAAAAAACGCTCTCATAGATACACAATTTTCACACATGCTATCATTTTCCCAATAAGAATAACAAATTCCATCCGTATATTCTATGGATTTATCATTATAGTTTAATACTTTTTTCGTAGTGGGATCTACTATCCTCACTACTTGATACATTTTCTTAAAAAAATCCAGATGAAGTTGCAGCTCTTCCAGTGCTATAGTCTTGTCCATCTTAAACTTCCTTTCATTATATAAATTCCCTTAACATTTTCAATATGTATTATGTAGAAAATACCCTATAATATATAATACCCAAATATGTATAGGGTAAAATACATAGAAAAAGTATTTTAGGCTTTTGCCTCTTTCGCCATTGTACGTAAGTATAAATGGTAATGAAAACACCATCATCCATTGATAGTTTATTAAAAAAATATTTTCATAGGAAAAGTCTCCTATTATGAATATACTGGACAAAACAATATACCCTATAGAAAGAGCTAACTTCTTTTCTCTATAATAATAAAAAATAAGCACCATGCCTATACCTAAATAAGAAGCCTCTGTGAACAATGATATGGCAGCAGTTAGCACTGCGTAAATTTTGAGTTTAGTTTTATTTCTTCCATCATCTTCTTTTATGAGGTCTATAAGGTATAGTAGGGTAAAGCAAAGTCCTAAAGACAAGAAAATATTGTTTGGAATACTTGCTTCGTAGGGTAGAATAAGCTCTAATAATCTTGATCCTCCATACATAATAAATCCCCATAAAAAAAGTCTATTCATATACTTTTTCCTATCGCTTGTATGTATAAAACCCTCAACAAGAATAAAGAAAAAAATAGGAGCTACAATTCTGCCCAAATAATGAAACCAAATAGGCATATTGGGTATAAACTGAGCAATATGGTCTAATAGCATTAGGGCAGCCATTATAATTTTCAACTGAAAACCATTGAATATTTTTATATTCATACAATCACCCTTGTTGTTTTTAATGTTAAACATATGTCAAGGATATTATACCATTTTTAGTTTAGATTAAACATTTACTTTGAAAACAAAATAAAACCCTTAGATTTACATCTTACCTAGAGTTGCACAGTAAATCTAAGGGTTAATTACATTTATATTATATGAACCGATTTATTTCAAATTTTCCATAAAGGATTGTGGTACATAGGTTTTTCCATCCTTGATCACAGGAGCTTTTTCAAACACCCCTATGCTCTTGTTATATCCAAACTTTTCTTGACCTATACTAATTGTAAATGAGCTATTGCCTCTTGTTAATAAAACACTTCTGCTTTCATTATTCCACTCTACTTTATACTCTAAAGCCTCTGCTATTTTTCTTAAAGGAATCATTGTGATACCATCTTCTTTATAGCTTTCAGCCTTAATTACTTCGTCAATGTCTATAAACTCTGAGCTTTCGCTTGATTTTTTACTAAGTATTATGATTTTGCTTGGATTTGTCTGGGCTGGAATGCTCTTAGTTGTAGCTGAATAAAATACTACTAAATCTTTATTATATAAGTCTTCTACGCCTAGCTTTTCTCCATATTGATCTGTAATTATTGTTTCATCAGAAACATTTAGCTTAAGAAAATTATCCTCGCTTACTAGCTCTTCATTAAAATATGAATATTTAATAAAGTCCTTATCCTCCTGGTCCTTTACTATGACTAAATCTGGACTTATCATAGGTGGATATATCATTAGCATCGGCATGTCTTTTCTATAGTATCCTATAATTTTTTGACCATTTTTTAATTCAGGGCCTTTTAAGGCTTCTTTTGATGCTTGATCTACAATAGGAGTATCATCAAAAATATTAAATACAGCTGTAATTTCTCCTTCATTTTCTAATGAAACAGATAGATAAACTCCATTTGTTCTTATTTCTTTGACAACACCCTCATAGCTTAAATAATTCATCTTTTCATCCTTTAGGTTTGATATTTCTTCTAAGGCAATATGATCTCTCACAAGAAAATTAGTTTCCTCCGCTGTTGAAGCATAGATTGGTGTTAAAGGTGAAGCCATTACTAATGCTAAAGTTAATGTTCCTATCATTTTAACTCGTCTTTTCATTTGAATTCTCCTTCCTGATTAACTATGTATGTTTAAAGTATTTACAATAGTTTGACGAAGTTATTCACGAAAAGTTCCAATTTATATTTCTTTTTTATCACTGTCTTTAATTTTATTGGCAAAGCTTTTTCCGAACTCTATGCATCTATTTTTAGCATCCTCATCAGGAGCCCATAGCTGTTTGATTCCTTCGTCTATTACTCTAAAATTATATCTTTTGAAATCTTCAATAATCTGACCTACTGATTCACCACTCCAGCCATAGCTTCCAAAAGCAGAATAATGTTTGTCCTTTAGCTTGGTTCCCTTTATTAGCTCTATAAGTCCAGCTATAGAAGGAAATATTCCGTTATTCATAGTAGGCGACCCTAGTAAAACTGCCTTTGATTTAAATATCTCAACAATGATATCGCTATTATCCATGTGGGCTAAATTGCATAATTTGACTTTAATCTCACTCCACACTTGCTTTATACCTTCCTCTATATATTGAGCCATTTTCTCTGTACTTCCACGCAAGGTTTCATAAGCTATAGTTATTTGGTTTTCCTCATAATCATTAGACCACTGTGCATATTTATCTATAATATACCATGGATTGCTTCTCCAGGTGACTCCATGGCTGGGACATATTATTTTAATATCTAGGTTTAAGTTTTTTAGCTCTTCAATTTTTTTATTAACTATTTTGTTATAAGATGCAAAAAGATTTACATAAACCTTTAATGCCCTTTGGTACAATTCTTCCCCGTCTAAGCAATCGTCAAACAACAAGCTTTCATGTGCAGAATAGTTTTGTCCAAAAACATCTGTACTAAATAAGATATTATCTTTTGTCATGTAAACAAACATACTATCAGGCCAATGGAGCATTTTAGATTCATAAAAAATCAATTTTCTTTCTCCAATAATTAGTTCATCTCCAGTCTTTACCTGAATAAAGTTCCAGTCCTTATGGAATTGTCCCTTTAATGAGCATATAGATGCCCCTGTACAGAATATTGGAGTATGGGGAATTTCCTCCATTAAATCTTCTAATGCACCACTATGATCTAGCTCGCCATGAGTAATAACTATATAGTCAATTTCTTTTAAATCAATTTCTTTCTTTAAATCAGATACAAACTCTTTCCCTAATGGACTCCATACAGTATCTATTAACACATTTTTTTCATCTTTTATTAAAAAAGAATTATATGTAGTCCCTATTTTTGTAGACAGCTTTTTCCCAAATACCTGTCCAAAATCAGGATGTATCTTCCCTACCCAAGTGACCCCTTCTGTTATTTTATAGCTCATAGATTTCCTCCTGTAAGTTTTATATAGTATATTAACACTATATTTATTCATCATCTTTATTTAATCTAAACATTATTTTAATTATATGATAAAAACTGTAGATATCAATTACGATAATCTACAGTTTTATTAGCTCTACATTTTATTAATAAGCTTCTACAAATACCTCAAAGTGATCCTTTGGGTGAATACACGCAGGACACATATCTGGTGCTTCTTCCCCAGTATGGATATAGCCACAGTTATTGCACTTCCATTGCTTAACTGTATCCTTCTTAAATACTTGGTCTTTTTCTATATTGTCTAATAGCTTTCTATATCTAGCCTCATGATGTTTTTCTACTTCTGCTATTTTTCTAAATGCTACTGCTACAGCTGGGAAGCCTTCTTCCTCTGCTACATTAGCAAAATGAGGGTAAAGCTCGGTCCATTCTTCATTTTCCCCATTTGCAGCTGACAATAAATTTGCTTTAGTATCTGACAATCCTACAGGATAGGATGCGTTAATCTCTACCATTTCACCTTCTAAGCTTTCCTTAAGGAATTTAAAAAATCTCTTTGCATGCTCCTTCTCGTTATCGGCTGTTTCTAAAAATAAATTTGAAATTTGAACATAGCCTTCTTTTTTTGCAACAGAAGCATAATAAGTATATCTGTTTCTAGCTTGAGATTCTCCAGCAAAGGCTTTCATAAGATTTTCAGCAGTTTTTGTACCTTTAAGTGATTTCATAACAATTCCCCCTTATAAATAGTTTTCGTCAGTTATTCTATCTTACCTTTATTATTTTTCTACATTTTTATCAAAATTCCTTTATAAAACAACATATTTTTTATTAAGAATATGAAAATTTTACTTAAAAGCACAATCACGAAAGCTTTTGTTGTAGCTATTCTATGCTTTTCCTCTTATTTTACTCTTTTGTACTACACAACGGACTTTTTTCTAAAACATATGCTCTATTGCGCCCATATCTTTTTGATTTATAAAGTGCAGTGTCTGCATAGTCAATTAAGGTTTGTATGGTAACTTCCTCCTCCGGAACAAAGCTTGTTACTCCTATGCTTACTGTATTAAAAGGAATTCCCCTTTGAGAAGACTCTACTTTATACAACTCTCCTATTTCATTTACTATAGTGTTTGCTACTTCCTCTGCTTTTTCCCTATCTATGTCAGGAAGCAAAATAGCAAACTCATCTCCACCATAGCGTCCCGCAAATCCTTCATATTCATTGGCCTTTTCTTTTAGTAAGGTCGCTATTTTTCTTAAAGCATCATCTCCAGCTAAATGACCATATGCATCGTTAAACTCCTTAAAATAATCAACATCTAGTAGCAGCAGGGAAATTTGTCTCTTATCTTTAATGCTTTTTTGTAATTCTTCTTCAAGTAATTCTATAAAGCCTCTTCGGTTTAATATTGAAGTAAGTTCGTCTGTACATGATAATACAGTCTTTTCATAAATCTGTTCCTCTGACTTTTTAACTGTAAATATTAGAATTATAGCAAATATACCTATGCCTATGTTTGTAAAAACAAATCCACTAATAATAATTAAATATTTCTTAATAGAAGCCTGATATTTGTCTAGTATAATATCTACTCCTATTAATCCTAAGTCTTTTCCATCTTCTGTATACACATGAGCATAGCCGGTAATATATGAGCCCCATTGATCTGCATTAATATAATAAGAAGGACGATCATATGTGATGGCTTTTTTTAATCTCTCAGTTCTAACAGTGTATCTATCCTTATCCACATACCAACTACCATTTGTATCCTTCAATCTTGTTTCCTGGCTCTCTACTGCATCTAACAAATATACAATATTTAATGGAGTGCCTGCTGGACTGCTATATATGCCCTCCTCCCCTTCTTCTACTACATACTTTACTCTCGAATCATCAATAGGAGAAACAAAATATATGTATTTTATATTTGAATAATTCATTACAGCACGAGCTTTTTTTTCAAATTCAATATTTATATTATCCTTAAGCAATTGGTTAAAGTCTAAGGATAAAAGTCTATCTATTTCTTTTTCCTCTATACTTAGCCTTTCAGCAATATCTATAGCTATAAGCATTGCCTGATTTCCTAGCTCATTTTTTAGATCAGAGCTAAATTTATAATAGGAAAATATTGATAATGAAAATAGAGATATAAGCCAAATAATCATTAAAACGAAAAAATGTTTTCTATAATACTTATTCATATTAGATGTATGCATTTGAACCTTCACCTCATTATTATGGCATTTCATGCGTCAATGAAGTTTTAATACCTAATGTCCAAAACTAGTCTGCTGTCCCAACTTCAATATATAGATTATAGGACTTTTTACCTATCATTGCAAGAATTATAGTAACTAATACAAAAAATATTAGACGGGAACATTTATTATACTACATAAGTTGTTTATGTCAGTATCTTTTAGTTTAGTATTTCTATAAGCTCAAAACTTGTTCATTATAAGGGCTACCAATTTTCGGTAGCCTAGTTTAATATAATAAACTTAATAAATCATAGTCTGTTTTTAATGATATATAAATATATCTTTAAATTCGACAAAAAAATATCAAAACTTACCTCCTTTTCAAATATTAAATAATTATAGACTAAATCTTTAGCTATTTCATCTAGAGCATCCTTTAATTCATCATATGTAATTTCTGCGAACTCCCTATTCCCCTCTGGAGCCTTGTCTTCTAGTCTTTTAATTACATTTTTAAATAGTTCATTCCCCTTTTTTCTTTTATTTGTCTCCATTTGTATATATTGTATCATATATTTCTTCTTTTTGCAGCATAATAAATCAGTACAATTAGTTTTGTGTTAGGATATTTAAGAGGTGATTTTATGAGTTTCCCAGAACGTTTAAGGCTTTTAAGAGAAGAAATCGATCTTACTCAAAATGAATTAGCAAAATTCTTAAGTATAAGTAGGCAGTCAGTTAGCAATTATGAGAAGGGAACAAGGTTTCCTAATGATCCACACCTTATCCTTAAAATCTCTCAATTTTTTAATGTATCTGTGGACTACCTCTTGGGTGCCACTAATATTAGAAACTCCTTCGAACGTGATCTTAACAAAAAAAACACTAGAATTAATGAGGATAATTCTAGCTACTATCTAAACAAAAAAGAAGCTCTAGAGGAGCTTTTTTATGAGGTAGACAATCTATCAATAAATTATATTGAAAAGCTTACAAAGTGTATAAAAATATTTAAGGATATGCTTTGAAAACTAGTTCTCACTTAATGTTAGTTTTCAAAGCATATCCTTTTTTTCTTCGTATTATTTCATTTCAATAAATAAATCTTATTTCTGAAAGACTTCAAATATCAATTTTACCTTGTAACAATTTGCTACTAAGAGAATACAATGCTAATAGTTCCTTAAATTCAAGGAGGCGATATTATTTGCTAGAAACCTTGTTATTAGTATTTGTATTATCTTTAGATGCATTTGTGGCTAGTGTTGCCTATGGAACAAATAGAATAAAAATACCATTTTTGTCTATTTCTATTATAAGTACTATCTGTTCAGGTCTACTTGCTGTATCTCTTTTTTTAGGTTCTATTGTAAGAAACATTATACCTGGCAAAATTGCTATATCAATAAGTTTTGTAATACTCCTTTTATTAGGTGTGTACTATTTATTTGAAGGCTTAATTAAAACCTATCTAAAGAAAAACCCTTCTTCAAATAAAAGAATTAAGCTAAGGCTTTTAAATTTACACCTTATTCTTGATATTTATCTAGATGAAACTAAAGCAGATTTTGACGATTCTAAAAATCTTAATTCAAAGGAAGCTTTGTATCTTGCAGTAGCTCTTTCTATTGATTCCTTAGCCGTAGGATTTGCAAACAGCCTAGGGGATATAGATTATATCTTCACAATCCTACTTTCTTTTCTAGCTGGCATCATATCTGTAGTTTCTGGATTATTTATTGGTAGAAGGCTAGTTAATACTATTAAGGTTGATTTATCCTGGCTATCTGGAGTAATATTGATAGCTTTAGCTATTTTAAAATTAGTATAAGAACCTACACCCTTAATAGTTAAACCTAGAAATTATTTCTTGTAATTCCTCTGCTAAACTTGCTAGTTCTTGAGCAGAGCTTGCAACCTCTTCCATAGCAGCAGTTTGCTCTTCCGATGCAGCGGTTACTTCTTGACTAGATGCTGCTGTTTGCTGAGATATGGCTGCAATACTATCTACGGATCTAACAATTTCATTGCTACCTGAGGCAATTTGCTGTGTGGCTACGCTTATGCCCTCTATTTGTTCTACTACAATATCAATTTCTTCAACAATGATTTTAAAAGAGTCTCCAGCCTTATTAACTGCTTCTACTCCCTCATAAATCTCTTGACTTCCAGCCTCAATAACATCTATAGCTTTGTTAGTCTCATTTTGAATATTATGTATTAGTTTTTCAATTTGCTGAGTAGAAGCAGAGGACTCTTCTGCTAATTTTCTTACCTCATCAGCTACAACTGCAAAGCCTCTACCCTGCTCTCCCGCTCTTGCAGCTTCTATTGCTGCATTTAGTGCTAATAAGTTAGTTTGATCTGCTATGCTCTTAATTACATCTATTATTTGTCCAATCTGCTCTGATTGTTCTCCTAAGGCGTTAATCACATTAGCAGTCTCCATAGAAACTTCTTTAACTCTTTCTATTTTATTTACAGCATTTTCAACTTCTATTACTCCCCTGTTTGCAGCATCGGAAGCCTTCATGCTTTCATTTACAACAGTTTCAGTGTTAGCAGCAGTTTGTTGTATAGTAGCAGAAATCTGTCCTAAATGTGAGCTTACGGATTCTAGTTCTTCAGATTGGGATATGGCTCCATTTGATAATTCAGTAATAGTTTTTGCTACCTGCTCAGTTGCAGCAGATGTTTCCTCAGAGGAGGCAGAGAGCTCCTGACTATAAGCAGCCACACTTTGGGAAGCATGGCCTATTTTCATTATCATATCTCTTAAGCTGTCAGCCATTGTGTTAAAGGATTTTGCTAATTCCCCAATTTCATCATTATTTTTTACTCTAATAGATTCAACTGTTAAATCCCCATTAGCTATTTCTTCAGCAGACTTTGCAATAGCTACAATAGGCTTAGATATTAACCTTGAAATAATAAATGCTGCACCAATGCTAATTATAATACATACTATTAATATAATAACAACAGTTTTTGTAGTATAATTAAATATTGCATCACTATCATTATATGCTTTTAATGCTTGCTCATCTTTTTGAGTTGCAATGAGTTCTATGTATTCCTCTATTTTGTCAAAAATCTCTCTATTTTGTCCTGATAATTTAAAAGCCTCATCATATTTACCCTGTGAATTAAGCTGAATAATCCTTTCCTGTACTGGCTTAGCTTCTTCCCACAGTCTATTTATCTCTACAGATTTTTGTCTTATATCATCAAGAGCAATAGTTCCCTCGAATTTTTTCATGGCTTCTTCAAATCGTTTACTATACTCTCTTATGTTTTCAGTATGATTTGCTTGTTCCTTAAGGTCCTGAGATAATATTAAGTTTTTTTCCGCTCTATGTGCTGTAATTAAGTTTACCTGTGCTTCTTTGATGCTGGATATACCTTGTAACTCTACTTCATACATACTATTTAACATGTCATTCATGTTATACAATTCGTATATTCCTAGCAAGCCAATACCGATAATAATAATTACCAATGCTCCGAAGCCAAATAGAATCTTTTTAGCTACTGTAATTTTCATTTATTTTCCCCCTTTTTTTGTTAGTATAATGCTACTCTAAGTCAATTTGTTTTAAGTCAAATGTATTGATAAAACAAAAACCATGGTTTCATAAAAACCACGGTATATTTACAAAGTATTTATTAATAGAATAGTTTTATTTGTGCTTTCTCTAGACCTGTGATTTTATGTACATCTCTTAAAAAAATATTCTCTTAATTTAAATTTGAATAAATGAGGATATTTTTCATATAACAGTATAGTACTATATACGACACCACGTCCTATTATAGTACCAATTTCCATTTTTGTCAACATTTTATGCTATGATAAAGGCACTATATTTGTTAAATTAATCTTAACTATTTTTTAGCTTCACCTCATTGGATAATAACATTTCATAACCTAGAGCATATTTTAAAAATATCAGCCGTACTAGTATAACACTTGTAAGCTGTCTTTTCAAAATGGGTAATGAAAATACATACTAAATAATGGAGTGATTGTTAATGGATAAAGAATATATATATCGTCAGAAAATACTTTCTTGTGCAAAAGAAATATTAAAGGCTGATGGTGAAGATGCACTAACTATAAGTAATATTGTTCAAAGATGTAATATTAGTAAATCTACATTCTATAACTATTTTTTGTCTAAGGAAGATTTAATAAACCATCTAAACAGTTTCTCTGCTACAGATGGTTTATTTGTTTCAGGAACAAGGGATTTAATTATAATTAAAGCAATAGAAGCAATTTCTATATATGGTCTTAAAGAAATCAATATGGATAATATCGCAAATTTAGTAGGCATAAATAGGACTACTATATACAACTATTTTTCTAGTAAAAGAGAACTATGGGAAAGCTGTATAAGGTATGAAATCAACAAACAAAAAAAACTCATGAGTTCGATTATACAGACTGCTAAGAATCCCATAAAGGCAATTGAGGAATATGTAGACTATTTATGTAATCCTCAAAACAAACATATTAATGCCCTGATAATGATTAGCAAGTATAACTATATAAATAATACAAAAATGCAGAAATGGTTTAGTCAAATCATAGATATGAGAATAAGCTTTTTTACATCATTAATTAAAATTGGAAAACAAAAAGGTGTTTTTAAAAATAGTCTGAATCCTGTTTCTATTGCTAATTTTTTCACTGTTTTCTTATCCGGTTTGATCTTCACAGAAGCAAGTAATTTAGAAGAAGCTAAAAAAATATTTAATAGCTTTCTATATAATGTACTAATAGAAGATGGTTCTTTTGAAAATATTTAGTTCTTATACTAAATACTCCTTTATATTTCCTCTCTATCATTTCATATAAAGTTTTTCTTCAAAATAGTTGATTAGTCTATTTTGATTAGTGTACAATCTCTTATATCATCATTAAATATGGAAGGGTGTAATTATATATGTCTATAGGCTATGCATGTCAAATAATCGGCTCTGATATTTACAGGATCAAAGGCTGTACATTGAAGAATGCTACCCCAGAAAATTTAAGAAAAATAATTGAGATGAATTTAAATACTTTAGACAAAATGATAGATTATAACATTGAAAACGGTATTAAGCTATTTAGAATTAGCTCTGATATTATTCCCTTTGGCTCCCATCCTATAAACAGATTAGAATGGTGGAATGAATACAAAGATTTTCTTAATTATATAGGTTCAAAAATAAAAAATTCTAATATAAGAGTATCCATGCACCCAGGCCAATATACTATTTTAAACTCTCCAAAGAGCCAAGTAGTAACAAATGCTATAAAGGATTTAGAATACCATACTCTTTTTCTAGATGCTTTAGGCATGGATAGTGCTAATAAAATAATTCTTCACATAGGTGGAGTTTACGACAGTAAGAATGAGTCTATAAAAAGATTTATTCAAAATTATTGTTCTCTAAGCCCAAATATTAAAGAAAGGCTTGTTATTGAAAATGATGAAAAATGCTTTAATATTGAAGAAGTTCTGGATATAGGTACTGCCTTAGATATTCCAGTAGTTTTTGACAATTTGCATCACAGTATCAATAAGCCTGAAAAAGAGCTTGACGATCTTGAATGGATTAAAATATGCAGGAGGACTTGGATAGAAAAGGATGGGAGACAAAAAATTCATTATTCGCAACAAAGTTTAGAGGGAAGACAAGGCTCTCATTCAACTACCATATCTTTGCCTCAATTCCTAGACTATTACAATTCAATCAAAGAAGTAAGTCCAGATATTATGCTTGAGGTTAAAGATAAAAATATTTCTGCTTTAAAGTGTTCTTATTCCATAAGTCATAGCGTTCCAGTAGCTTTCTTAGAAAGAGAATGGTCTAGGTATAAATACCTTATACTTAGTCGCTCTCAAAATACATATCTCCAGATTAGAGAGCTTTTAAAGGATAAAGAAAATATATCTGCTATTGCATTTTACAATCTAATCGAAAAAGGACTAAATATTCTTCCTAATACAAAAGAAGAATTAAATAGCATTTATCATATATGGGGTTACTTTAAGCAAATCTCTACTCAGCAAGAAAAAGAAAAACTAAATAGTCTAATCTCTGTATATGAGCAAGATCAGAGTAAAATAAGCACCCTTAGAAAATTTTTATATAAGCTAGGTATAAAATATAATATTTCTTATATAATCAATAGCTACTATTTCTATCATGTGTTCCATAGTACTGAAATCTAAATAAATAAAATAATAATTAAAAAATCTTTTTATAGAATATTTATATGCTTATTGTAAATCCTAAAGCTAGGAGGTGGATTTATGATGAGTTTAACTCAAAAAGAAAAGTATCTATTAGAGGATCAAAAAAGTCACGAAGAATTATGTATTAAAAAATATAACAATTATGCAGCTCAGGCTCAGGATCCTCAGCTAAAGCAGCTGTTTGAATCTCATGCTAAGCAGGAAGAGCAGCACCTAAATACTATTAATCAAATCCTTAGCAGTCAGGTTCCTAGTACTAATCAGCAGCAAAGCAACCAAAGTGCTACATATATGCAAACTCAATCATCCGCAAAAAGTGGGATGGTTAACCAAAATGATTCGGATCTTTGTACAGATCTTCTGTCCACAGAAAAATATGTTTCTGGAACCTACGACACAGCAATATTCGAGTTTAGAGACTCAAATATTCGTCAAGCATTAAATCATATCCAGAAGGAAGAACAGCAGCATGGGGAGAGTATTTTTAATTACATGCAAAGCAAAGGAATGTACAATCCTCAGTAAAATATTGAAAAGGATTTAAAACAGCCAGTAATTTTGAATATTACTGGCTGTTTTATTATGAGTATCTACTCAATAACTACTGCTGTTCCTGAAGCAGTAACCATAAGCATGTTTCCACCTTGGCCTAGTACCTCATAGTCAATATCTACTCCGACTACAGCATTGCATCCCATTGAAGCGGCTCTCATTTCTAATTCTCTTAGAGCATCTTCCCTAGCCTTTATAAGCTCTCCTTCATAGGACTGAGAACGTCCTCCAAAAAAGTTTGTAAGTCCAGCAGCAAAATCCTTTATAAAATCCACTCCTGAAATTACTTCTCCAAAAACTATACCCTTATATTCTTTGATTCTTCTGCCTTCTACACTTGGTGTTGTGGTTATTATCATATTACACCCTCCTTACAATTGTTTAGACTAGCACTTTAGAAAAAATAGCTTTAGATATGTTTATTATATGGCTCTGGAATAATAAAATATGAATTCTTACACAGCTTAATTATTTTATTATAATTCTATAAAATACTTCTTATACCATACAAGAAAAACATATACTGTCCAAATCTGTCTAGCATAATTTCTTTTTCCTGTATAATGTTCGTCAATAATTCTAGTAAGCTCCTCTGTATCGAAAAATTCTTCTGCTACATCTGACTTAAACATGTTTTTTACAATGTTATAATATTTTTCTTCACGAAGCCAATGTCTTATAGGCACTGGAAATCCTACCTTAGTCCTGTTTGCCCACTCCTCTGGTAATGTTTCCTTTGCAGCAATTCTTAATGCATACTTGCTGTTTTTCTCATTAACTCGATATCTTGTAGGAATTTGGGATGCTAAAGACATAACCTCCTTATCTAAAAATGGAACCCTAAGCTCAATTGAATGAGCTAAGCTCATTTTATCAGCCTTCAGAAGAATATCTCCTGGCATCCATAAATTCATATCAATATACTGCATTTTAGTAACATCATCTTGGTCCTTAACTTTATCATAGACTTCTTTTGTAATACTATGGACAGATGGTCCATTTTTGTATTTGGCCTTTAGTACTCTCAATGCGTGTTCTTCATCAAAAACCTTAGCCTGACCAATAAACCATTCTTCTACTTTTTGTCCGCCTTTAGTTAAGAAGCTAGTTATTCTGTTTTGAGGTAAAGCCTTGCTCATTAATGAGACTGGCCGTCTGATAATATAGGGTATTTTTTTATACTTCTTCATAGTAGGTGTAGTCTCGTACCAGGAATAGCCTCCAAATATTTCATCTGCACCCTCACCTGACAATACAACAGTTACATGCTCACTTGCTAGCTTAGATAAAAAATATAGTGGCACAACTGATGGATTAGATTGAGGCTCATCCATATGATATTGTATAGCTTCTAATGCCTCAAAGGATTCCTCAGCTGATATAAACCTTCTATGATTCTCTATATTTAAAATATCTGACAAATCCTTAGCTAAATTTGTTTCATTAAATATATCTTCATAATCCTTGAAGCCTACTGAAAAGGTCTTGCTAGGCATCAGTAAGGAGGTTATGTAGCTTGAATCAACACCCCCAGATAGGAAAGAACCTACCTCTACATCACTAATTCTATGATATTTTACAGACTCTTTTACGGTGTCTTTTATCCTCTGAACATAAAACTCTAGGCTATTTTCCTTTTCCTTATACATTGGATCCCAGTAAGGCTTTATTTCTGTTTTACCTTCTTTATAAATCATATAATGTGCTGGTTTAAGCTTGTACACACCCTTAAAAAATGTCTCATCAAGTACAGAATATTGAAAAGTAAGATAAGGACGTAGTGCATCTTCATTTAATTCTTTTATAAATGCAGGTTGTTTTAAAAATGATTTTATCTCGGAGCCGAAAATAAATGAATTGTCTAAAGTATTGTTTGTGTAATATAATGGCTTTATACCAAAAAAATCTCTTGCAAGAAACATGGTTTCTTTTTTCATATCCCATATAGAAAATGCAAACATGCCTCTTATTTTACCTAACAGTTCTATACCGTACTCTTCATAAGCATGTATAATAACCTCACTGTCTGTATTGCTTTTAAAAATATGCCCTTTTTCTTGGAGTTCACGCCTTAGCTCCTGATAATTATAAATCTCTCCATTAAAAACCATTACACAAGTTTTATCCTCGTTATACATTGGTTGACTTGCTTCTTCAGATAAGTCAATTATCTGAAGACGTCTAAATCCAAAGGTAACATTATTATCCGTAAAATATCCTTCACTGTCAGGTCCTCTGTGGATTATAGTATCAGCCATATCCTTAATTACTTTTTCTTTGTCTATATCTAATTTAGCATTTGCAAAACCGACAAAACCACACATTTTTATCACCTTTCTTTCATATATAAGCATCCTGCATATTAAATTAACTGATTTTTTTAATACTATTCTTTATGATTTGTGTAACAATTTCAGTTTCATTGAAAGGTACTTCTACTTTCCCTATTTTTTGTGAGGTTTCATGTCCTTTCCCAGCAATAAATATAATATCGTCTTTATTGCTTATTTGGATAGCATGTTTTATAGCTTCTTCCCTATCAACAATAGCTATATAATTTTCGCTATGCTCTTTCATTGCTTCTACTATTTCTTTTATAATAAGATTAGGGTCCTGATCCTTAGGATTATCTGATGTTACAATAGCAATATCAGAATACTTAGCTGCTACCATACCCATTCCTCTACGCTTAGCACTTCCTTTTTCTCCAGGTGCTGCGTAAACACCAAAGACTAAAATAAGTCTACCTTTTGTAAAAGGCTTAATAGCCCTTAGAGCTTTCTCTAAGCCATCCTCTGTATGGGCAAAATCAACAATTACTTTAAAATCTTTATCCTTATAGACTATTTCAAATCTTCCTTTTATATCCTTTACTAGTTCAATTCCTTTTTGAATATCCTTAAGCTCTATATCATTGCAGTAAGCGCAGGCTACTGCTGCTAAGCTGTTATATACATAAATTTCTCCTGGAAAGTTTATTTTAATCTTTATGCTTCCCTTTGGTGTATTTGCAGTATATCTTGTAGATTCTGCATAATAGCGGATATCTGTTGCATAAATATCTGCTCCCTCTCCAATTCCATAGGTTACTGTTTTAGCCTTTAATTCCTTTAGCTCTTCTACTAAACGCTTACCATATTCATCATCAGTATTTACTATATTATAGTTATTTGTCATTTTAAATAGCTTAGCCTTAGCATGAAAATATTCTTCCATGCTATTGTGTAGCTCTAAATGGTCTGGCGAGAGGTTAGTAAATATGCTTGTGTTAAAATTACATGATGCTACTCTATTAAGGCTTAGGGCATGTGATGAAACTTCCATAATACAATTTTCAGTGTTAACACTTACCATTTCTGAAAACTGCTGCTGTAAATTAAGAGATTCTGGAGTAGTGTTTTTATTCTGTGTCAATTTGTTATCTATGATAGTTCCAATAGTTCCGATTAGACCAATAGATCTATTAGAATGCTCAAATATTGATTTAATCAAAAATGATGTTGATGTTTTACCATTTGTTCCAGTTATGCCTATCATATTGATTTTTTCGGTAGGATTATCATAATAATTAGATGATATTTTAGCTAATGCTTTTCTTGAATCCTCAACCTTTAGGATGGTAATATTATCCGCATCTATGCTTACATCTTTTTCTAAAATTATTGTTTTTGCTCCATTTTCAATAGCTTTTTGGATAAAATCATGCCCGTCTACTGAAAATCCCGAAATGGCTACAAAAACACTTTTATCTACTACTTCTCTAGAGTCATAGGCTATACTGCTAATTTCTATATCTAATTCTCCTGCAACTTTAATATAATCAAGCTCCTTAATTACTCTGGTTAAAAGCATTTAATATCAACTCCTCCTCGAGGGATACATAAATTTAATCTTTAGTTTTGAAAATTTTTCTAAACACTTTATCTAATATTATTTTGCTAAATGCAAGGGCTGGCATAGGATCCTTCCAATCCCATATTGCATATGCCTTAGGCTTAAGGAGTGATTTCAGTACTTCTCCTAAGGTAAGTTGTCCTGTTTTAATATAATCTCTAATGGCTAATAAATCCTCATAAGCATACCAGAACACTAAATTTATATCCTCTTTAAATGATTTTGGCTCTAATGGTGACCCAGTCAATTCTCTATAAGTAATATAGGGCATATTTAGTCCAAGCTTATATAATAAGTTATTAAAGTTTGTTATTCTAGCATTTACCTCTATCAAATAAAACTGTCCTGTTTCAGCATCTTTTTTAAATTCTATCTCTGCAAAGCCTTTATATTTTAGTTCCTCAAAAAACCTTGCTCCAATTTCATAAAGCTCTGGAACGTACTTGTGGCCAGTATATACAGAGGCACCAAAGTTTATAGGAAATTGTCTATATTTTTGACAGGTAGACCAATGTGTTACTTTGCCTTCCTGATTCAAGTATGCATCAAAGGTATACATATGATCATCAAAACCAGGAATAATTCTTTGAACAATAACCTCTAAACCTGCACTTTTAGCTCTGCTTAGAGCATCCTCTAACTCTTCCCTATTGTGAACCTTAAATAGCTTTCTTCTGAATTGAGCTACAAAAGATGGAGAATCTACTGGCTTAACTATACAGGGATATTTAAGTATATTTTCAACTTTTTCTAGAAAGTTTTCTTCATCTACTCTAACAGTTTCTGGCACTGCTACTCCCATTTCCTTAGCTATTTTGTGCAGTGAACCTTTGTCCATAAGCTTTGTATATAAACCTGGCTCAGTTTGAGGTATAAGAAAATACTTTTTAAGCTCTTCTAAATGCTCATCTATTACCTCTACCTGCAAGTCATGACAAGGTATAAGCACAGGAGGACAATCTTGTTTTTTTGCATAATCGATTAAAAATTGGATAAATCCTTTTGTATCATTTTTATAATGTGGTGATATTAACCTTTCTGAAAGGTATTTTGACTTAGCAGCATAGGTATCCTTATTAGAGTAATCTATAGCTACTACAGGCACACCATTTATTCCCAAACAACGAATTGTACTAAGTGCGATATAATAGTTCGTTCCTAAAACTATTGCTTTATTCTTCATACTGACACCTTCCTATTTCATTTATAGTTACATTTATAATAGCATTAATTTTTCTCTATATTAAAACAAAAAAACATAGGTTTATACAGTTTTAATGGCAAGAATTAAGTCCATAGGTATTCTTGTTTTTTACGGAAAGCTTATGAATTTGTTTTTATATTTTTGCCATCATTATATATGCCTATTCATAAGAATAAGCATATATAAGTTTTCTGCTATCTATTTAGATAAACTCTTAGTCTCCGTCATAAGGGTTTTTTTCATCATATATACTATTTAGAATCTTTATTTCTATTCTTCTGTTTTTCGTCCTTCCCTCTGCTGTATCGTTTGTAGCAATTGGAGAATATTCTCCAAATCCTTCTGCTGACAATCGTTTAGGATCAAATCCTTTTTCATTGATATAGTATTCCGCTACAGTAATAGCTCTAGCTGCTGAAAGGTACCAATTGTTAGGATACTGAAAAGATTTCATAGGTACTGTATCTGTATGCCCTTCAACCTTTATTCTATTATTTTCATACTCTAAAAGTTTAACTCCAACAGCATCTAAAACTTGAATTGCCTCATCTTTCAATACTGCTTTTCCAGGATCAAATAGAACTCCATCTAAAAAGTTTAGCTTTACATATCGTTCATTATATTCAATACTAACCTGCTCACTGAATCCCTTTCCTTTAAGATACTCTCCCAAGTCCTTTGCTATATTCTCCAATTCTTCAATAGAACCTAAACCTTCTGTTTTAGAATCTAGAACAAAGTCATTAGGTTTAATAGTTTTCCCAGATTCTAATACTCCAAGTGATCCTTGAAAAGAACTCATAATCATTTTGAATTTTTGAGCATCAATTTCAGAAAAAGAAAACAAAAGAACAAAAAAACAAAGTAGGAGTGTTACCATATCTCCATAAGTAGTCATCCATTCCGGTGCACCCTTTTTTTCTTCAGAATTATTCCTTGTTCTTCTCATTGTTCCAATCGCCCCTTTAGATTACCCTTTATTTTTAGCATTCTAGGCTTCTATAAATACATATAAATCCTAGACTTTACTGCAACAGTTCTTAATAAATGCTTGTCCTAAACAAAATTATGAAGTCTAACCTCAACCCATATCTTACCATCTGCACAGCTACTTTCTTGGATTTTGTTTAAGCTTACTTTTGGATATGTTACTTTAAAATATTCTATCTCTTCATTTGATAGCCTTAGTTCTCTAAAAACTACTCCATCGCTAAAAGCATCAGCTAAAAATTTTTCAAAGCTTTCAATTTCTTTTATCGTCATTTAACTTCCCCTCATCTAATATTTAGTTTCCTTAAAATGGACATATCTATATAACGTATTAAAAGTTTAACAAATATATATGTAAAATTTTTCTTTAGATTTTGTCTTTACAACCTATATCTCAGTGGTTTGTCCATAGTCCATATTTAATTTATTATAATACAATTATACAAATATTACAATATGCTATGACAAGCTTCGTCATAGTTATAACCCCTATTTTTCAATAGTTAGAGTCGTTTTTTTAGAATTGACAAAGAATGGTGCTGTTTTTTTCCTACTTAGGTCTTATATAAAAATCTATTTCTCCGCTCTTCTCTTCATTTAGATTAATTTTTATATATAGGTAACCAACATGAAAACATAATAAAAAATACACGTTCCTGCTGTTTCGAACATGGATAACTCCTACAATTCATTCAGATGTAAAATCCTAAAATTTATGAACTCGCTTCGCTCAAACACATAAATTTCTTAACGGATTTTTCATCTTCATTCATTGGGAGTTATAGCCATATTCTGCAAATGCACTCACTTAGTATTTTTTATTATCATGTTGGTTATCTATAATTATAATTCGAAAATTTCTAAATAATAAAGACAAAACTATAAATCTATGATATAAATTAATTTATTGAACAAAAATATTTAAAGTGTTTTTTTATTAATAGTTTACTAGACTTAATCTATACTACGTAAAAATTGGAGTGAGATAATTGAAGGAAAAAATAATTGGTATACTAGGCGGCATGGGACCAGATGCAACATGTGTTTTATTCCAAAGAATAATAAGCTTAACCAATGCCAAATCTGACAATGAGCATATTAGAATAATAATTGATAATAACCCTAAAATACCTGATCGTACAAGTGCTATTTTAAAGGGGACAAATAGCCCTGTTCCAGAATTAATCAAAACAGCAGTTAATTTGGAAAATGCCGGAGTAGACTTTGTAATAATACCCTGTATAACTTCCCATTATTTCTTTGATGATATACAAAAAGAGATAAGTGTTCCTATATTGAATGCTTTGCAAATAACTAAGGAACATATAGATAAAGAGCATAAGAGTATTAATAAAATTGGTGTCATTGCAACTTCAGGAACTATTAAGACAAATCTCTTTCAAAAAATGCTAGAAAACAAGGACATTATCATTCCCACTGATGAAGAACAAGAAGAGCTTGTTATGAAGGTTATTTATGGTGAAGAAGGAGTAAAAGCTGGCAATAGATCTGGTAAGATTAAAACCTATCTATCAGAAATTGTTCATAGATTAAAGGAAAGAGGTGCTGAGGCTATTATATCAGGATGTACTGAAATAAGTATAGTATTAGACCAGGCTGATATAGATATCCCCTTAATAGACCCACTAACTCTTATGGCAAAAAAATCAGTTTCAGCAGTAAAAGACTCTATATAATATTCGTAGATTTAATAGATGGTACAATTTTTATTTGCCAAGATTATAAGACTGGAAATAGGCTTATAATTTTGGCAATACTTTTTGTGCGCACATATTATATGCTTTTTCTAGTAGGACCTAGGAACTATGAGATTTTGAACTAGTTTAGAAATATGTTTCCTAAAAGTCCATAATTAATCTTACCTACATATTATTGACAATGGCCCTGTTAACAATTAATATTAAATAGATATGGAGTTAAATAATTGGTCAAATATTGTGGAATTTTTCTATAATTAGTCATAAGACTTTCATATTTCCACAGATTTTTAATGTCTATGATAAAAGGTGGGAGTTTTTATATGTGTTCGGTGAAAAAAAGCATTAATAAAAAGCTTATTTATATTATATCTATAGTTATAATAGTTTCTGTATTTTTTGTTGGAATGTTTCCTTCAAATAAGTTATATGAATCGATAGAAGTTGAAGCAGGAACTGATATACCAGAGGCTTCTGCTTTTATAAAAGACGAAAAAAAGTCAGGAACCTTTGTCTCAGATGTAAAAGAAATCAACACTTCTTTACCTGGAGTATATGATGTAGAAATAAAAATCGGAAGAAAAACATATAGTTCTACGCTTAACATCATAGATACAATAGCCCCAGCAGGAGAGGTAGTTCATCATGAAATCTGGACCAATGAGATAATAGAAGCTAAAGAGTTTGTAGAGAACATCTTTGACGTTACAGATGTTAAGGTATATTTTAAAGAGCAGCCTGATTTTAGTAAGGCTGGAGTACAAAAAATATTAATAGTTTTAGAAGATACAAGTGGAAATAAATCAGAGCTGGAGTCTTCACTTACTATAAGGGAAGACACTGAACCACCTAAGATTATAGGTGCCACTGACCAAACCGTTTACATAGGTGAAAAGGTTTCCTATAGAAAAGATGTATCTGTCACAGATAATAGAGACGAAAATTTAGAGCTAATAGTAGATAGCAGTGCCGTTAACTTAAAAAAAGAAGGCTCTTATACTGTTTCCTATAGTGCAACTGATACTGCTGGAAACACTTCAACTGAAACAGTCACATTTACAGTAAGGGAAAAGCCACAAAACTATGTAGATCCAGAAGAGCTGCATAAATTGGCTGATGATGTACTTGCTAGTATCATCAATGAGGATATGACTGATAAGGAAAAGCTTTGGGAAATTTTCCAATGGATAAAAAAACGTATTACCTATACAGGCTATTCAGATAAATCAGATTGGATGCAGGGAGCTATTCAAGGAATTAAAAAAGGCTCTGGAGATTGCTTTACCTACTATGCAACTGCAAGAGAATTATTAACAAGAGCTGGCTTTGAAAATATGGTTGTCATTAGAGTGGATGGCACACATTATTGGAACTTAGTTTATTATGAGGATGGCTGGTATCATTTTGACACATGTCCTCACCATAAAAAATACCCATATGTTTGCTTTTTGCGTACAGATGAAGAGGTAGAAGAGTATACAAAAATAAACAAGAACTATTATAATTTTGATAAAACTAAATATCCTGCAACACCAACAACCCCATTAGAGTAGCATAGTTATTGGCAAAAATAATCACATAACAAGGAGAGGTAATTATGCAGAACAATGTTTTAGAATATTTGGAGCATACTGTAAAGCGTGTACCTGATAAGATTGCTTTTTCAAATGGAGAAAATAGTTTTAATTTTAAACAGGTTTATGACCTGGGAAGAGCTATTGGTACCTTTTTAAACAAGGAAGGAATTTATAAACAGCCTGTTGTAGTTTTTATGGACAGGCATCCTAAAACCATAGTATCTTTTTTTGGAGTAGTTTATAGTGGCAACTATTATGTACCTATTGATGAAGAAATGCCACGCTTTCGTATTGAGCTAATATTAAAGAGCCTAAATCCAAAGGCTATTATTTGTGATGAAGCTTCTAAAAAGGTTGTAGAAACCTTTGAATACAATGGAGACATATACTTATATGATAATATAGTAGAGACAAGCATTGATGAAAAGGTCATAGAGGGCATCCGTGAAGCCTCTCTTGATATTGATCCTATATATGTGGTGTTTACCTCAGGATCAACTGGTATACCAAAGGGAGTTGTTGCGTGTCATCGTTCAGTTATTGATTACATCGAAAGCTTATCTGATGTACTAGAATTCAATGAGAGCACGGTATTTGGCAATCAAAGTCCCTTGTATTTTGATGCATGCTTAAAAGAGCTGTATCCTACTTTAAAGTTTGGAGCAACAACCTACATAATACCTAAAGGCCTTTTCATGTTTCCAATTAAATTAGTTGAATTTTTAAATGAGCATAAGATCAATACTGTATGCTGGGTAGTTTCAGCTCTGACTATGATATCTGCCTTTAAGACTTTTGATAGAATAATACCTCAATATGTACATACCATTGCTTTTGCTGGAGAAGTATTTCCCATGAAGCAGTTAAATATTTGGAGAAAAACACTACCAAATGCAAAATTTGTAAACCTATATGGGCCTACAGAAACTACAGGAGTATGCTGTTATTTTAAGGTTGAAAGAGACTTTGAGGACGACGAGGTGCTTCCAGTTGGAAAGCCATTTAAAAATACAGAGATTATCCTATTAGATGAGAACAACAAAGTACCTCCTCATGGAGAGCCTGGAGAAATTTGCGTCAGAGGCTCCTCCCTTACATTGGGCTATTATAAGGCCTTTGACAAAACTAGTGAGGTATTTGTACAAAATCCTTTAAATGATTTATATCCAGAGATTATATACCGCACTGGTGATATTGGAAGGTATAACGGTAGAGGAGAATTAGTTTTTGTTTCACGTAAGGATTATCAGATTAAACATATGGGTCATCGTATCGAGCTTGGTGAAATTGAAGTTAGTGTAAATATGATAGAAGGTGTAAAAAGTGCCTGCTGTATTTACAACGAAGATAAAAAAAGAATTGTTCTTTTTTATGTAGGTGATGTAAGTACAAAGGATATAGCTACTAATTTAAAGAATAGGCTACCTAGATATATGGTTCCTAATCATATTGAAGCTTTAGAGACTATGCCCTTAACTGCAAATGGTAAAATCAATAGAGTATACTTAAAAGAATATGCAAACACAAAAAAAGGAGAGAGATAAACATGGAAACACTATTAGAAATTTTAGAAGAGCTACATCCTGATGTTGATTTTGAAAATTGTGATACATTAATTGATTCTAATATTTTAGATTCATTTGATATTATAGCAATTATATCTGAAATTAATAGTGAATTTGATGTGGCTATACCTGCCGAAGAAATAATACCTGAAAATTTTAACTCTGCTAAAGCTTTATATGCATTGATTGAACGTTTATCAGATGAATATTAATAGGGGGAGTATATGCTTTTTACATCGTATAGCTTTATAATATTTATATCTTTATTATTCCTAATTTATTATATAATACCTAAGAAATTTCAATGGATGTTACTACTTGGTGCAAGCTACTTGTTCTATTCTTTTGCAGGGGTAAAATACTTATTATATATTTTGCTAACAACGGTTTCCACCTATGTTGTAAGTATTAAAATCGGCAATTTACATAAAACTCAATCAGAATATTTAGCTAAATATAAAAACGAATTATCTAGAGAAGAAAAGAAAGAATATAGAGCATCCATAAAATCCATACAATGGAAGTGGCTTTTATTTTGCTTATTCCTAAACTTTGGAGTTTTAGCTGTAGTAAAATATGCTAATTTTACCATTGCTAATATAAACTTTATAGTACAAGCCTTGGGCAGTGAGAAACAGCTTTCTTTCTTGAACCTAGCACTGCCAATGGGTATATCTTTTTATACCTTTCAAACTATGGGATATATTATAGATGTATATAGAGGAAAATATCCTCCCGAAAAAAATCTTTTTAAACTTGGCTTATTTGTTTCATTTTTCCCGCAGCTAGTTCAAGGACCTATTAGTAGATTTGACGAGTTGTCACAAACTCTTTTAGGAGAACATGAATATAGCTCTAGAAATATCAGCTTTGGTCTTCAAAGAATTTTGTGGGGATATTTTAAAAAGCTAGTAATCGCAGACCGTATTTTAGTAGCAGTAAATACAATCATTAGAAACCCTGAAATATATGATGGAGTTTTTGTATTAGTAGGTATGCTCTTCTACGCTTTTCAGCTTTATGCAGACTTTACAGGTGGTATTGATATTACTATTGGTATTGCTGAAGTATTAGGCATTAAAGTAAAAGAAAACTTTGAGAGACCTTATTTCTCTAAATCCATAGTGGAATATTGGAGAAGATGGCACATCTCTTTAGGTTCTTGGTTTCGTGAGTATGTTTTCTACCCTATTTCTGTATCTAAGCCCATGCTAGAATTATCTAAATCCTCTAGACGTAAGCTTGGAGATGCTATGGGAAAACGAGTACCAGTATATATTTCAACTATAGTTGTTTGGTTTATTACAGGGATTTGGCATGGAGCACACTGGAACTTCGTTGTATGGGGTCTTATGAATTGTCTCGTTATCATTGTTTCTCAAGAACTTGAGCCATTCTATGGATGGTTTCACAATAAATTTAATGTAATGCATACCTTTGCATTCCGTTTGTTCCAGGTTATTCGTACAGTGCTTTTAATGAGTTCATTAAGGCTTTTAGATTGCTATAGAGATGTTCCCACAGCATTTAGAATGTTTGGAACTATGTTCACTAAATTTAATATTAGTGAAATATTTAGTGGTAAATTAATGAATCTTGGTTTAGGAATAGCTGACTACGCCCTTCTCCTAGCTAGTCTTGTTATCCTGCTTACTGTAAGTTTAATTCAAAGAAGTGGAAGTGTAAGGTGTAAGCTTGCTGAAAAACCTCATTTAGTCCGTTATTTAGTATACTACGCCCTATTTATTTCTATTCTTGTAGTAGGGGCTTATGGAGTAGGCTACGACTCAAGTCAATTTATTTATAATCAGTTCTAGGAGGATGTTATGAGGAAAAAGAAATTAATAATTGGTTTAATCCTAGTATGTTTTTTTGTTGGAAGTCTTTATCTGTTACAGCGATTATTTATGCCTAAATATATGTCTGAAATATTAGAGGGAGCTTTAATAGAAGAATATTACACGGAAAAAACAACTCATGATGTGGTTTTTATAGGAGATTGTGAGGTCTATGATAATTTTTCTCCAATTACATTATGGGAAAACTATGGTATTACTAGCTATATTCGTGGTAGTGCTCAACAGTTAATATGGCAATCCTATTATCTATTAGAAGAAACATTAAAGTATGAAAAGCCAAAGGTAGTTGTTTTTAATATATTATCTATGAAATATAATGAGCCTCAAAAAGAAGCATATAACCGAATGACTTTAGATGGGATGAAATTATCCTCTTCAAAATTAAAATCCATCAATGCATCTATGATGGAAGAGGAGAACTTAATAGAGTATGTTTTCCCAATATTAAGATATCATTCTAGATGGGATGAGCTAAAAGCTGAAGATTTCAAGTACTTGTTTAATAAGGACAAAATATCTCACAATGGCTACCTTATGCGAGTAGATGTTAAAGCAGTTGAATCTATTCCTAAAGGAAAAAAGCTACCTAATTATCAATTTGGAGAAAATGCTTATTATTATCTTGATCGTATGGTAGAATTATGTAAGACTAATGATATTGAGCTAATACTAATTAAGGCTCCTAGCTTATATCCCTATTGGTATGATGAATGGGAAGTTCAGATGGAAGAATATGCAGAAAAACATGGACTCATGTACATTAATTTCCTTGAGCTAATTGATGAAGTGGGAATTGACTTTAACCAGGATACATATGATGCTGGACTACACTTAAATATAACTGGTGCAGAAAAGCTTTCTGTATATTTTGGCAACATATTAAAGGAAGCATATGAATTAGAAGATAGGAGAAATGATGAACAGCTCAATGCAATATGGGCAGAAAAAGCTGATTTTTATTACCAGATGAAAGAAAATCAATATAAGGATTTGGAAGAATACGGATACCTTAAAAACTTTGGTGGGAGAGCACCATAAATAATTATTTTAATTGTAATTAAATAATTATATTTGGTTTTATTGAGAGGAGATATGAAATGAAAAAGCTAAGTATAGTATTAATACTATTAATATTGTTGTTAGTAGGATGTAGTAATGGAAGAGAAAACACCTCTGTAAGCCCTGAAGATAGTAGTGCTGCAGCAGATGTTCAAGAAGCAAATGATATTCAGGAAGCAAAAAGTGAAGGCTATGTGTTTGAGTACAAGGGTGTTGCTATCCCTATGCATAAAGAAGCTGCACCAATTTTAGAAAGCTTAGGAGATAATATGGATTATTTCGAAGCTGAAAGCTGTGCGTTTCAAGGTATGGAAAAAGTCTATACTTATAGTGGCTTTGAGCTCTATACATATGAAGCTGATGGAACAGATTATGTTGCTGCCGTTATATTTCTAGATGATAGTGTTGGAACAAAAGAAGGTATATATCTATATTCTAGTTTAGATGATGTTCTAAAAGCCTATGGAGATAATTATACAGAGGAATTAGGCTTATATACATATGAGCTAAATAAATCTAAAATCTCATTTCTAATTGAAAACAATGAAGTAACTTCAATTGAATATACTGCAGTTCCTGAGTAAACAATGTTTGAATAATTATCTAATAATAAATGCTCTTTTCTAGATATAATGCCATATCCAGAAAAGAGCATTTATTTGTTCTAGTATATTATTTTAAACCGTCTAAAGTCATAGCATGACTGCCCAACTCAACGTAGCTTTGGAAAAAAGCATCTGCATTATATATGACCTGCCCTTCTAATGGATTCATTACATGAACATTATCCCCTGCATAGCCATTAAGCACAACGCAGTGTAAATTAATAGGCATATCTACTTTTTCACCAGTATCGCTTAAATGCCATGAGTAGGTTTTTATAGGCTTGCTTAAATCAAGAGTTACCCAGATCACTACTGGGATACCTTGCTCTAAATATTTAATAATCTCCTCTCGTGTGCTGCCGCTTATATCTATAGGCTTTTCCTCTCCTTTAATCTTGTCTAAAAAATGATTTGCTGCTTCCACAATAGGAGGAGCATAGGAAAAAAAACCATGCTTTTCTCTAGGGTCTCCTGCATAAGCCACATATGGATTTGCACCAAACAATTTTTCATCCTTACGATAAAAAGGCTCTTTAGGCAAATATGTGTCTGCCATTTCTGTTTTTTCAGCATTATAGCCTTTATAGTTAAGAACAGCAGTTAGTGAAGTAATCTCACAACCATTTGGAAGCTCAGGTAGCTGCATAATGGTAGGCACTTCAATAAACACTTCATCTACTACTAGCTCACCCTCCTCTGTATGATGTACCTGCTTAATATAATCATGCATTTTACTCTCAATAATAATTTCATGATTTTCTTGGTCTATTTCTAGTATAAAGACTTCTTCTCTAATTGGATAATTAGGGTTGGACTCAATCCACTTTACCTCATATTTACTACCATAATCAAGTAGCATTGAAGTAGCTATGCCATTTTTATCAGTAGATATAATCTGGACTATTTCGCCAGAATCTAATTTAGTTATTCTATATTTATTGTTTTTTATAGGAAGCTCAGTATCCCTATCTAGATTCAATATAGTTATTCTTCCTTGTTGTTTTTTTATTATATCTTTTGCAATTTGGGGAACTCCAATGTTTTTTATAAGGTTTATAGTCTTAACCCCTGCAAAAATAAGTAATGCTAAAACTATCGTTGAATATATAAATCTCAAAAGCCTTCTTCTTGCTTTTTTTCTTTGTGTTCTTCTATTTGTTCTTCTTATGTTTGGTCCATTCATTTTGTCAGCCTCCTTAAAACCGTATATTGTACAAAAACCCCGTAAAGGCTTGTGTATAATTACCCTACGGAGTTTTACCTAGCTGTTTTTCTTTTGTTATTTTTCTATTTCCTAAGTTAATCGTGATTCGACACTATTTCCCAGGAAATAGCCTGTATTTTCTACTATTAGACTTTTTGTTAAATCTTTCAGTATTAATTTAATCTTTCTTCTATAATGTTTGCTAGGTTTTTAGCCATTAATGTTATTTCTTCTTGATCTTTTCCTTCTATCATAACACGTACTAGTGGCTCTGTTCCTGAAGGTCTAATAAGCACTCTTCCTTCTCCGTGAAATTTTTCTTCTAGCTTCCTAATTTCTTCTTTTATAATCTCATCCTCCAGGTATGCATTTTTATTCTCATTGCTAACTTTTGCATTTATAAGAATTTGAGGCAAAGATGTCATTATTCCAGCTAGCTTAGAAAGCTTTTCTCCTCTTTCTTTGATTGCTGCAATAAGCTGTAATGCTGTTAGCAATCCATCTCCTGTAGTATTATAATCAAGAAATATTACATGGCCTGATTGTTCTCCACCTAAAGAATAACCTCCTTTAAGCATTTCCTCTATAACGTATCTATCTCCTACTTTAGTTTTGATTAGTCCTATATGCTCTTCCTTCAAGCAAATATCTAAGCCTAAATTGCTCATTATTGTGGCTACTATAGTGTCTTGTTTTAACATGCCTTTTTCTTTTAAATGCAGTCCACATATAGCCATTATATGATCGCCGTCAACTATATTCCCTTTTTCATCTACAGCTATCAGTCTATCTGCATCACCATCAAAAGATAGACCTATGTCTGCTTTTGTATCTAATACAAGCTTTTGAACTTCCTCTGGCTTTGTTGAGCCGCAGTTTACATTTATATTTACTCCATTTGGGTTATTGTGTATGACCTCTACCTCTGCCCCTAAGTCTTTAATAAGCTCAGGTGCAGCCTTATACACAGCTCCGTTCCCACAATCCATTGCAACCTTTATACCTTTAAAATCTACGCTTATGCTTTTTCTTATATAATCAGTATATCGTTTTACTCCATCATCAATAATAATTCTCTTGCCCACTTCTCCCCCTGTAGGATTTAATGGTACTTCTATATCGTCTAAAATATAGCTCTCTATTTCTTCCTCTACTTCATCATTAAGCTTATGACCAGTACCGCTAAAAATTTTTATTCCATTGTACTCTACAGGATTATGAGATGCAGAGATGACTACTCCTGCTTCTGCATTTAGTGCTCTTGTCAAATAGGCTACTGCTGGTGTTGGCACTATGCCCACGGATATTACATCTGCACCTACTGAGCATATACCCGATACTAATGCAGCCTCTAGCATATCTCCAGATATTCTAGTGTCCATTCCCACAACTATTTTTACGTCTTTTTTATTTTTAGCTAATACATAAGCTCCTGCTCTTCCTATTTTAAATGCAAGCTCTGAGGTCAGGTCCTTATTAGCGATTCCCCTAACTCCATCTGTTCCAAAAAGTCTTCCCATAAAAATGCAACCTCCCCTATAAGTTATTCCATTTTTAATAATAACATAACTAAAGCCTATCTACAAACAGAATCTAAAACATGCTATGAATATAAATTATTCACAGCATGTGTGTTTTTATTAGTATGCTCTTAAATATTGTTCTATCTCCCATTTGTGCACTTTGGTAATATAATTTTCCCACTCTCCTAGCTTAGCAGAGATAAATTTATCTGTTACATGACTTCCCAAGGCATCTTTAATTATTTCATTTTTAGATAATTCTAGTATAGATTCATATAGGCTCTTTGGCAAAGCTTCAATATGGTTTTCCTGTCTTTCCTCTAGGCACATTTCATAAATGTTTTTATTCACAGGCTCTGGTGGGTATATTTTGTTCTTTATTCCATCAAGACCAGCAGTTAGAGCCGTTGCTAAGGCTAAATAAGGATTGCATGAAGGGTCTGGATTTCTAAGCTCAACTCTTGTGCTTAAGCCTCTTTTTGCAGGTATTCTTATAAGAGGACTCCTGTTTTTTTCCGACCAAGCTATATTTACTGGTGCTTCAAATCCACTAACTAACCTTTTATAGGAATTTACTAAAGGGTTTGTAATTGCAGTAAAGCCTTTGATATGCTTTAATATACCTCCAATAAAGTACATTGCTTCGTCACTTAATCCATTCTCCTTGTTTTCATCAAAGAATATATTTTGTCCATTTTTAAACAAAGACATGTTAAGATGCATGCCAGAACCTGCAATTCCTTCTACGGGCTTTGGCATAAAGCTAGCAAATAATCCGAAGTCATCTGCAACCTTTTTTACAACATATCTAAAGGTCATAATATTGTCAGCAGTAGTTAGTGCATCTGCATATTTAAAGTCTATTTCATGCTGACCTGGCCCGCATTCATGATGAGCAGCCTCAACTTCAAAGCCGAAGCCTTCTAAAGCGATAGTAATAGCCTCTCTAACATCTTCACCTCTATCCATAGGTGCCATATCAAAATATGCTGCTTTATCATTATTTTCTAATACTGGGCTTCCTTTTTCATCTACATTAAACATATAAAATTCAGGCTCAGGACCAACAAAAAAATCAAATCCCATACTCGAAGCCTTTTCAAGGGCTTTTTTAAGCACATATCTAGGACATCCTTTAAAGGGCTTCCCATTAGGCATATATACGTCACAAATCATTCTAGCATTTGTATAACCATTATGAGTCTTCCAGGGTAAAATTATAAAGGTAGATAAGTCTGGATTAAGATACATATCTGACTCTTCAATACGTGCAAAACCATCAATAGAAGAGCCATCAAACATAACCTCATTGTTAAGAATTTTATCTATCTGAGTTATAGGTAATGCCATGCTTTTTGCCGAGCCGAGAATATCGGCAATTTGTAAAATAATAAACCTAACATTTTTTTCTTTTATGGTTTTTTTAATAAATTCAATTTGTTCATCTCTGTTAGCTAAGGATTTTATCATGAGACAGCGCTCCTTTTGTATAGAATAAAATTATATAATACATTATACATTATTCATTTAAATATAACAAAAACTTTTTTAAATATTAATCTGGACACTATTAGGCTACACAACAGCTGATATGTGAATGCTTTTTCGTTATTTTTCTTTTTCTATTCTCATTTACATTTATTTATGGTAAAATTTAATAAATTACCTCTAAAGGAGTTCAAAGATGGATATAAATAAAAAACATTATAAATTAGCCTTTGATATTGGTTTGTTTGCAGTAATAATATTAGGCTTATTTTTTATTAGAAAAAATATAGCGGATGTTATAAATCCTTTTTTATATGCATTAGTATTTGCATATATTTTAAATCCATTAGTCAATTGGATTGAGAAAAAAGGATTTAAAAGAAGCATAGCTATTCTTCTCATTTTTTTAACGATTTTTTTAATAGTTTTTGTACTTTTTATGTCATTCATTCCTAGGCTAGTAAGTGATATTTCTGTTTTGATTTCAGATATTCCAAATATTTTTAAGTTTATAGAAAATACAGTAAATAATATAAAAACGGGGGATTTTTTTATCTCTTTCCAAAAATATTATGATTTTTTTAATATTGATTCTCAATTAGATCAAATCTCTACATCTATAAAGCAAGGACTAACTAGGTTTTTATCAATACTTATTTCATCAACAAGTGGCTTGTTAGATATAGTTATGACTCCCATAATAACCTTTTACTATCTTAAGGATAAGGATAAGTTTATTAAGCTTATTATGGAAGCTATACCAGAAAGGTTTAGTGAAAAGCTTAAAGAAATCGCAGGTGAAATCGATAAAGTCTTAGGAGGTTTTATAAGAGGACAGCTGATAGTTGCTGCTTTTGTAGGCTTCTTGACAGGATTAGGCTGTAAAATATTAGGTGTGCCCTATGCACTAACTATTGGCTTAGTTGCTGGCCTAACAAATATTATTCCCTATTTTGGTCCTTGGATCGGTGGAATAATGCCAGTTATACTATCTCTAATGAACAGCCCTATGACTACTATTTGGGTAATAGTGTTAATAATTGTAGTTCAACAAATTGAATCCACATTTTTATCTCCACAAATTATGTCACATAGTGTTGGACTACACCCCTTAAGTGTTATATTTTCAGTATTATTATTTGGAAACATTTTTGGGATACTTGGTATGATATTAGGCGTACCTATAACTGGAACTATCAAGGTGCTTATTAAATATATCTTTCAATTTAAGCTGTATTTAGATGAAAGGCTTAGTTAAAAATAAAAACCTATACTCTTTAATTGTTTTTATATTAATATAAATAGGTGATAACTAAGGATAAGGTGAACCAATGAATAAGATTTCTAAAGATTTATTAGAAAAAATAAACACGATTCCAGCTCAGCCAGGTGTTTATGAAATGCTAGACCTTAATGGAAGAATTATCTATATTGGTAAGAGTATCTCTCTTAGAAATAGGGTTAAGTCTTACTTTGTAAAAAAGCCTAAATGGAGTAAGGTAGAAAAAATGATATCCTTCATTAATGATATTGAATATATAGTTACAGACACTCACTTAGAAGCAGTATTGTTAGAATGTGAATTAATTAAGAAAATAAAGCCTATGTTTAATACTCAGCTTAAAAATGATGAGCGATATGCATATATAAAGGTTGAGGATTATAATATTCATAAATCCTTATCTATGATAAGCAAAAGAGAAGAAAATAGCTTTGGTCCTTTCAGGAGAAAATTTTTCTTATTGGAGCTACTTAATTCTTTAAAAAACATATACCCAGTAATTAAAACCCATGAAGGGTATGATTTCCAATACAATCTTATTCCAATTACTATGAATAGGAAATTATTTGAAGAAAATAAAAACTCATTACAAGAAATTTTTCTCTATGATAAGAGTATGGTTTTATTTATTAACAGGCTAGAGGATAAAATGAAAGAAGCAGCTTCTAAGCTTCAATATGTAACTGCTTCTATTTATAGGGATATGATTTATGGTTTTAATTATTTAAAAACTGGGCTATATGGCTATAAAACGATGTTCTTTAAAGATATACTATTAAAGATGCCTATAGATACTGGCTATAAATTATTTTTTGTATCTAAGGGAGAGATTTTGTCTAAATCTACTTTTCCCGTTTTAAAAGAGAAAGATATTGAAAATTTCATTAATGCCGGTAAAAACCTGAGCCTCTCTAATTCTCTCGATAGAAATGAAAAAGCCAATATAGATTTTAGAGATATATTGTACTCTGAAATTAATTCCTTACCTGAAGAAATGGTCATATATTTATGAGTTAGGGTCTGCCCCTAACTCATTTAATTTCAAGTCTATTTAATTCTTTCTCATAAATATACAGCTTTAAATTTTTGCTCTGGTTGCTTCATATACTTTGCTATTCTCAGCAGAAGGAACTATAATAAAAATAAATATAGAGATTAAAGAAATTCCAGCTAATATAACTGCAGTCTTTCTATATCCAATCATATCGCCTAAAAATCCAGTTAAAATTTGAAACAGGATTATAGATGAAGCCATAAATACATTAAATACAGCATTGACTTTTGCCCGCATATTACTTGGCAAATAGGATTGGACACTGGTTTCACGTAGTGTTGCTGATGTCATACCTAAAACACCACATAAGAAGCGGTTTACTATCATAAATGGGTAAGGAATAAATAATAAAATAATATCCATAGTTTCATAAAAAATATATACAAATTTAGTAATCCCATATCGTTTCTTTGGAGGTACGTCCACTTTGTATTGGACTGCTCCCCCAATAATTCTACCTACTGTTTCTGCGCTCTTTAGAAATGCAAGCATGGTAACTGTTAAAAAGCTAACAGTCTGAAAATAGGCCTGCACCATTAAATGTAATCCAGTAGCTGTTCCATTTGTTATACTCATATAAGTATATATGTTTCTTATTCCTTTTTCTTCTTTCAAAAAACTGAATCCTCCTAGGATATCGGCTTTGTATTGTTTAAAATCAAGCTTGCCATCCTTTTGGCCATTATGTATATTAGCTATAAAAACCTCAAAGGTTGCTGCTAGAATTGTAAGTATGCCTATAATTATAAACAATATACTTATTGAAAATGTTTTATATAAATAAGCTGCAACAGGCGACATAACAATCATAACAGTAGGATATATGGAGGATGAAACTGCATAGCCCTGTTGCTCAAAACCCACAGGTATTAAATCAGGAAACCAAGCTTGATATGTCAAATGATAAATGGTACTGATAAATCCTGTTATTAGGCTAAAAAGTAGATAAAGGGAGTATTGAAATCCTGTAATATTGACAATATAAGCAATCAGCAGAAATAAAAGCCCCATAAGATAGTCTAAGCCTACTATAATTTTCTTTTTTGGATATCTGTCTATAAATGGAGCGATTAATATAGGTAATATAACACTAGGAATCATCCCCGCAATGAATAGAAATGCGGACAATAAAGTAGATCCAGTTTCGTCAAATACCATAAGGCTCATTGGAAGGTTAATGGTTTGACCAGCTATGGCAGATATAATCGTACCTATGGTGATTAGTGTAAAGTCCTTAGACCACACATTTTCTCTTTTCATTTTTCCAGCTCCTTGAAATACATATTTGCTGAATTAATTGTACCACCTTGCTAAAACTAGTTCAATCTTTTAATTTTGGGAAATATTATGGTTAACAATCATATTTAATAGCAGTTTTTATGTTTTGCTAGGAAACTTATTTAAGAAGGTAAGCTTTTTTGTATTGCCTTAAGTGACAATATACTTGCTCTAACATCCTTTTGTGAAAAAGATAAAATCCTTTAGGATGTTGAACATTTAATATCCTGCATAGCTTCTCCAATTTCTCTAAATAAACTGGATTATCCAAATAACCATTTTCTAGCTGTAATTCAGCTACTTCTATCATGAGAGAATTAACATCATAGTCTTCCGATAATAGGTTCAACTTTTCTTTTGCTTTCTCGATATAATCTTTAGCCTTATTATTGCTATCTAATCTCAAATGCACTAAGCCTAATTTATGATATAAAAGAAATGCAGAATAATCCTCCATTGATCTTTTGTCATGTGATTTTTCTAAATAATATAAGGCCTTTTCATGCTGACCACTCTCAAAAAAAGTAGCTCCAATATTATAATTAATAGCTGCGATTAAATCCTGCCTGTCTAATTCAAAAAGAATATTCTTAGCTCTTTCATAATAAGGCAACATTAAATCTGGTAAATTTTGTGCAGCATAGCAGTTGCCTATAAGCAAGTTAACATTGGCTATTGCCATCACATTGCCTTCAATTAGTGCTAGACTTATAGTCTCAGAGCCTAATTCTATAGCCTTGTAAAAATTTCCTTCTCCTAATTCAAGACTCATCAATGTTAATAATGAATAACTGTTTCTTAATAATGCATAGCTTCTAGAGAGTAACTCTCTAACATTATCCTCTTTGCTTTTACCACAATTCCAAGCTTTTACTATATAGAACCAACCTATTTGCTGTGTGTTCATGTAGATTTCTAGTTCAGAAAGTCTTTTTATATTGTTATGTTTGTTGATATCAGAATAGGCTTCAACTAAAAGATAATCTATGATTAAAGGACTATTAATAAGTCTATCTTTCTCTTTTATAATTTCTTCAACTATACTGTCTGTCTTCCTATGATAGTTGATATTAGAATAAAACTTTTCAAAATTATATTGATTTTTTTTAATAAAATCTTCATCATCATAATAATTCATACCTAATTTTTGAAATAATTCTTGAATAATTTGTGGGCTTGAGTCTACCTTATTGTTCTCGATCTTACTTAAATGAGAAACTACGCATATACCACTGCATAGCTCTTTCTGGGTAATTCCAAGTCTTTCCCTATGATACTTTATTAGACTTCCAGCTAATTTTCTAGATTTATCCATGGTAACCTCCAATTCTAATAATTTTCTATTAATAATTGTTATCTTCATCTTATTTCTTCATTATTTAAGTTTTTTATGGCTTCAAAGCATAATGGATAATCCTGTCTGTATTATACCATAATTTGCAAAGTGTTTAGATAAATAAGATTTTTAAATTTATATTTCTTAAATATTAGAGAAAAAAAGAAAAGGAGGAATAAAATCCACCTTTTCTCGACAAAATCTATTCTACCGTTACACTTTTTGCCAAATTTTTTGGTTTATCTATATCACAGCCTCTTTTGTATGCTACATAGTATGATAATAGTTGTAGGGGAATTATACTTACTAATGAGGATATTTCGTCTATTATCTCTGGAATATATATTACATTATCTACTGACTTCTCTATGTCAGTATTTCCTTCTTTTGCTACTGCTATTACATATGCCCCCCTTGCTTTTACTTCTTTTATATTACTTACTGTTTTGTCATATAGCTTATCCTGTGTTACTAAAGCTATTATTGGAGTGTCTTTTTGTATGAGTGCTAATGTACCATGCTTTAGCTCTCCTGCTGCCATTGCCTCTGAATGTATATAGGATATTTCCTTGAGCTTTAGTGAGCCTTCTCTAGACACATGATAGTCTATCCCTCTTCCTATGAAAAAAATATTCTCTTTTTTACATAGGATATCTGCAAGCTTCTCTATTTCCTCCGAATCTTCTAACACTTTTTCTATCTTTGATGGAATAGACTTAAGCTCCTCTAGTATTAGTTTATATTTTTCATTTGAAATACTACCCTTTTTTATAGCTATGTCTAATGCTATCAATGCAAGGGATACTATCTGGGTAGTATATGCCTTTGTGGAGGCTACTGCAATCTCTGGACCTGCCCATGTATAAAACACATCATCTGCTTCTCTAGATATTGTACTTCCTACTACATTGGTTACTGCTATGACCCTTGCACCCTTTTCCTTTGCTAATCTAAGGGCAGCTAACGTATCTGCTGTTTCACCAGACTGGCTTACTACTATCATCAATGTTTCTTTGTCTATAAGGGGCTCACTATATCTGAATTCAGATGCTATTTCTGCTATTACTGGTATTTTAGTGTGTTTTTCTATCATGTCTTTGCCAAGAAGTCCTGCATGATAAGCTGTACCACATGCAATTATATATATTCTCTTCAGATTTTCTATATTTCCCACAGTTATTTTTATGCTATCTAGCTTTATTTCATCAGACTTTCTCAGTCTTGGCAATAATGTATCCTTAATAGCCTTTGGCTGCTCATATATTTCTTTTAACATAAAGTGTTCATATCCACCTTTTTCTGCTGCCTCTACATCCCATGTTACTCTATATACTTGTTTTTCTACTGGTGCTCCATCTATTGTCATAAGCTTTATACTGTCTTTTTTTATTACTGCCATTTCTCCTTCTTCTAATATATATATATTTCTTGTATGCTTTAATATTGCAGGTATATCCGAAGCTATGAAATTTTCATCTTCCCCTATGCCTACTATTAGTGGACTATCCTTTCTAACGGCTATCATCATATTTGGATAATCACTATGAATTATTCCTAGTGCATATGCTCCTTCAAGCATGGGAATTGTCTTCTTTACTGCCTCTAAAATATCGTCCTTATAATTATAATCTAACAAGTGAGTTATAACCTCTGTATCTGTCTGGGATACAAAGCTATATCCCTTTTCTTGTAGTCCTTCCTTAATTTCAGCATAGTTTTCTATGATGCCGTTATGAACTACTGCAATCTTATTATCACTGCTTTTATGGGGGTGAGAATTAACATCTGAAGGCTCACCATGAGTTGCCCATCTAGTATGCCCAATACCTACTACTCCTTCTATTGGATTTTCTTCAATCTTTTCTTTCAATATGTTTAATCTGCCTTTATACTTTCTTAAATGCATTCTACTATTGTTTAATACTGCAACTCCTGCAGAATCGTATCCTCTATACTCAAGCTTTTCAAGTCCTTCAATAAGTATATCAGTAGCCTGTTTATCTCCTATATATCCAACTATTCCACACATATATATCACCTTCTTCAATATTTTTATCTATATTATTATCACTATCAGCATTTAAATCCACTTACATTTAAGTTAAATCATTAAAGTATTAATATACATTTATGCTCTGTTTTTGAGCATGGCAAACAAACCCATTTTTTAATGAGTTTATATCTACTTAATCCTTTTGTCTCCACAATCACTTGTGGTATTTGTAGGACTACTAACGATGGTAGCTGCACCGCATGGCATCCGCCGAATTTTCGATAAACCATGTCCTCGTCAACTCAAAATATTGAGCTCTGGCGCTTAATATTTAGTTTTTACTTTCATGTATCATAAGCAACACCACCTTTACTTTAGTAATAAGATTTAAAAGCTAATACTAGTGAAAATATTTGGCAATTCATAGGGAGGATTTACTCCCTATGAATTTATTCCATTTTTAATAATAACATAACTAAAGTCTATCTACAAACAAAAAATGTAAATATAATAGATATAGTTTATTAGATTTGAATAAATATTTATTTTGTATCAGTATATGCTTTTATTCCCTGCAAGGACTCTGCATTTTTTATTCCATTTATAACTGCTTGCTCCATAGCTCTAGCTGCTAAAAATCCTACTGTACTAATATCTGCTTGAACGCTTCCTGTTGATAATGCAAATATAGTGTCTCCATCAAATATTGAATGTGCTGGCCTCATGGTTCTAGCATATCCATTGTGTGCCATAGAGGCTATCTTATTGATTTCTGATTTTGTAAATTTTCCATTAGTTGCAACTACTCCTATTGTCGTATTTCCACTAAATATGTTTTTCTTGCTATCATATTGTGCTGCCATTAAATTTTCTGTTCCAGCAAATGTATGTAAGTCTTCGTTTAATAATCCTGCTATTATCTCCCCAGTTTTTGGGTCCACAACATCTCCTAGGCAGTTTACTGCTACTATTGCTCCCACCTTTAAATCTCCTACCTGTAGTGCAAAGCTACCTAGCCCACCTTTCATGGCTCTTTCTAGACCTAAAAGCTTGCCTATTGTAGCTCCTGTCCCTGCCCCTATACTTCCGTTTAGGCATTCTTTGTCAGTGGCATTACTGCAAGCTTTATAGCCCATAATCATATCTGGCCTTACTCTATGATCTCCCACTACTAAATCAAATAACACAGCTGAGCAAACTATCGGAACTTTGGTTACTCCAACATCAAAGCCTATATTCTTTTCTTCTAAATATTTCATAGCTCCAGATGCAGCGTCTAATCCAAAGGCACTGCCTCCTGATAGCATAACTGCATGTATTTGCTGTATCATATTTACAGGGTTTAATAGATCTGTCTCCCTAGTTCCAGGTGAGCCTCCTCTTACATCTACTCCTGCAGTAGCTCCCTCTTCACATATTATTACAGTGCAGCCTGTAGCAGCTTCTAAATCTTGTTCATGGCCTACTTTGATTCCATCTATGTCTGTAAATTTTATTTCTTTCATTTCTCCACCTCTTTTATTTGCTATATACCTTATTCTATAATAATTTTTAAAAACCTCCACATATTAATCCTATTATATAATTTTACAAAAAAATCATGGAGCAATCAGTATGAAAACTGATATTTATCCATGATTTTTAAGTAATTCTTTATCACATAAAACTATATGATTTTAACTTAGATTTGATATTACATTTTCTACTGATTGAACTATCTCATTTTTATTGCTAGAGCTACTTGTTAAAGCACTTTTAGCTGTTTGTATTGAATTTAATGTTGAGCTGTCATTATTTGTCATTGTCCCTACCATGGCATTCAGAGTAGATAGCATGGCTTGTTTGCTTTTTTTACTATTGTCTCTTTTATAGGACTCTAATTGTGACTTTAAGATGTCTTTCATTCTAATACCTCCATTTTTTGATCTATTTAATAGATATCTTTACCATATGGAGGTTTTTTATTCTTACAGTAGTACTCTAACTGCTTCTGCTCCTTTTTCTAGTGCCTGCTGATTCATTGGAATTAAATGTGTCTTCGATTCTCCAAATACTTTTTTGAAGGCTTCAATAATTGACTCTATTTCAACTGCTTTGGTAAGTTCTAGGTATGCCCCTAGCATAACCATATTAGCTATCCTATTATCACCTAGCTCGTTTGCTATGTCATTTGCAGGAATATAGTATGCCTTTAAGTCATGTCTCTTAGCCTTATTATCTATTAGTGAGCTATTTATTAGAAGATTTCCACCTTCTATAACATCCTTCTCAAACTTATCTAGAGATGGTTTATTCATTACTATTGCTGTAGATGCTTCTGTAACTACAGGAGAGCCTATAAGGTCCTCTGAAACTATTACGCTACAGTTTGCAGTTCCACCTCTCATTTCAGGACCATAGGATGGAAGCCATGAAACATTTTTATTTTCTATCATGCCTGAATATGTGAGCAGCTGTCCCATAGACATAACACCTTGACCACCAAAACCAGCTATTATTAATCTTTCTTCCATTTTACTCCACCTCCTCAGGTTTTCTTAAATTACCTAGTGGAAAATATGGAATCATATTTTCTTTTAACCAATTAAGTGCTTCTACTGGGGTAGTTCCCCAGTTTGTAGGACATGTTGAAAGAACCTCTACTATACCGAAGCCCTTTCCTGATAGCTGAAGCTCAAAGGCACTTTTTATAGCCTTTTTAGCCTTTCTAATATTGGCTGGATCATGTACTGAAACTCTTTCTACAAATTTTGCTCCGTCAATAGTTGCTAGCATTTCTGCCATTCTAATTGGTTTTCCTGCATGATTTTCATCTCTACCATATGGTGCTGTAGTTGCTTTTTGTCCTACTAATGTAGTTGGAGCCATTTGTCCCCCAGTCATGCCATATATAGCGTTATTTACAAATATGGTAGTTATCTTTTCTCCTCTAACGGCAGCATGCACTATTTCACCTGCTCCTATAGATGCTAAGTCTCCGTCTCCTTGATATGTGAATACAACTTTATTTGGGTGTACTCTTTTTATTCCTGTAGCTACAGCAGGCGCTCTACCATGAGCTGCTTCTTGCATATCAACATTAAAGTAATCGTATGCAAATACTGCACAGCCAACAGGTGCTACCCCTATAGTATCTCCTAAAACTCCTAGCTCTTCTAATACTTCTCCTACTAATCTATGAATAATACCATGGGTACAGCCTGGGCAATAATGGAAAGGCTTATCTGTAAGTCCTTTAGTTTTTTCAAATACTATGGCCATTATTTGTCACCCCCAACGATTTTCTTTATCTCTTCTAGGATAGCATTTGGAGTAGGTACCATACCACCTGTTCTGCCATAGAAATAAACAGGCTTTCTTCCATTTATGGCTATTTTTACATCATCTATCATTTGACCTGTACTCATTTCTACTGTAAGGATTGCTTTAGTTTTATCAGTAATTTTATCAAATGCTGCATCTGGGAATGGCCACAATGTAATTGGTCTTATAAGTCCTACTTTTATTCCTTCCTCTGTACATTTTGCAATAGCATTTTTAGCTATTCTAGATGTGGTTCCATAAGCTACTATAACTACTTCTGCATCTTCAAGGTTGTATTCTTCGTATCTAACTTCATTTTCCTTCATTTTAGCATATTTTTGTTCTAGCTTTATAACATGATCCTCTAGCGCTTTAGGATCTATATATAATGAATTAATAACATTAGGCTTTCTTTCTCCTTTTGTTCCTACTGTTGCCCAATCCTTTGGAGGTAGCTCTCTTTTCACAGGCTCCTTAAATTCTACCGGTTCCATCATCTGACCTATCATTCCATCACCAAGGACTATTACAGGATTTCTATAATAATCTGCTACGTCAAAAGCCTCCATAACTAGATCTACTGCTTCTTGAATGCTTGCTGGGGCATATACTATATGTCTATAATCCCCATTTCCTCCTCCTCTTGTAGCCTGATAGTAATCAGACTGAGCAGGCTGTATACCACCTAAGCCTGGCCCTCCTCTTACTATATTAACTATTACACATGGAAGCTCAGCTCCAGCAGTATATGATATTCCCTCTTGTTTTAATGCGATTCCAGGGCTTGAAGAAGATGTCATTACCCTTGCTCCTGCTCCAGCTGCACCATAAACCATATTAATAGCAGCTATTTCACTTTCAGCTTGTAGAAAAACTCCATCAACTTTAGGTAATTCTCTCGACATGTATTCAGGCAACTCATTTTGTGGCGTAATAGGATAGCCAAAGAAATATTTACATCCTGCTTTAATAGCAGCAGCACCTATAGCCTCATTTCCTTTCATCAAGACTTTAGACATTTAATCTCCCTCCTTTAAAGTTATTCAACCATTATTCTCTCTACTGTTATTACTGTATCTGGACATATTAGTGCACAATTTGCACATCCAATACATTTTTCCATTTCGATTACTGTTGCTGGATGGTACCCCTTTACGTTTATTTTTTCCTTATTCATCACTACGATTTTTGTAGGACATACTGTTGTGCATAGCTCACAGCCTTTGCATCTGTCTTCATTAAAGGTAACCTTACCTTTTGCCTTTGCCATTTGTCTCCCCCCCTTTGGTTTAATTAAGAATTAAAGATTAAGAATTAACGAGATAAAAATCAGACTATATCATCCAATCTTCTCGCATGAATAAGTTTATAGGAAATATTTCTCCTTTTATATCATGTGGAAGATCTTTTGCCACATGCTCTAAGGCTGATACATACTTTATGGGTATATTTAAAAAATCAGATACCTCTTCTATTAGCTTTTGTCCCCCTAATACATCCTCTACTGTAGTACTCTTTAGTAAATGAGTATTATTTATGAGCCCTGTTACTCTAACTCTGGATGCTCCTTCGATTTCTCGTATATATTTTAATACATTATCTAGTGTTTGAGTTTCAGGTCTATTAGCATTGACTACAAAAAGCATATCATATTTTCCTTCTTCAAAATAGCTGTAATATCTGCCTAAGGCTCTAGCTCCTGCCGGATCTCCTCCTACGTCTAATATGGCCTCTACACTATTGTCCTGTAATGGCCCATAAACTTCTGCGGACACAGAAGGTACGTCTACAGCACCTCCTTTAATAGAGCTTCCTAGAACCTTGATTCCTAGTCTTTCCAACTCTTCTTCCTTTTCTCTGCTCCTAAAGTATGGATTTACCACATCTAAATCAGCTAGAGTTACCTTTTTCCCTAATTTGGCCAGCTTAACAGCATAATTTACTGCAAATTCTGTTTTACCACTGCCATAGTGTCCTACTATGATTCTAATTCTATTGTCATTTAACATTTTCATCACCCTTTGTGTTTATAGGTACTCTTTAGCCTCTTCTTCTCCTCTTAGCACCCTAAGTCCTCCTTCAGTTAATGCTATAAGCTCATCCTCTCCTGGATATACTATAACCTCTGAAATAAATTCTACTCTTTCCTTAATCCAAGATACAAACTCTTTGTCATAAGCTATTCCACCTGTTAATATAATTGCATCTACTTCCCCTTCTAGTACTGTGCTTAAGCTGCCTATTTCTTTACTTATTTGATATGCCATTGCTTCATATACTAGCTTAGCTCTTTGGTCTCCTGCCTCAATCATACTGCTTACTTTTCTCCCATCATTTGTTCCTAGATATGCTACAAGTCCTCCATTACCTTTTATTTTTTTCTTTATTTCATCTAATGTGTATTTCCCAGAATAGCAAAGCTTCATTAAATCTCCTACTGGAAGGCCTCCACTCCTTTCAGGTGAAAATGGTCCTTCTCCATCTAATGCATTGTTCACATCTATTACTTTCCCTTTTCTATGAGCACCTACAGAAATTCCACCACCTAAGTGAGCAATTATTAGATTAATGTCTTCATATCTTTTTCTCTTTTCCTTAGCAAATCTTCTAGCAACAGCTTTTTGGTTTAAAGCATGAAATATACTTTTTCTCTCTATCTCAGGCATCCCTGAAACTCTGGCTATGTCTTCCATTTCGTCTACCACTACTGGATCTACTATGAAAGATGGAATATTTAGCTGGGAGGCAATCTCATTTGCTATAACGCCCCCAAGGTTTGAAGCATGCTCTCCAAGCACACCTTTTTTCAAATCATCTAGCATCTTTTCGTTAACTCTATAGGTTCCTCCTTGTATAGGCTTTAATAAGCCTCCTCTTCCTACTACAGCGTTTAACTTTGTAATATTTATTCCTTTTTCATTTAATATTTCTAAAATTATATTTTTTCTAAACTCGTATTGGTCAAATATTGTAGTGTGTTTTTCTAATTCCTCACAGGAATGTCTTAAGGTTTCTTCTAGAACAAGCTTTTCATTATCAAATATAGCAATTTTAGTAGAAGTAGAGCCTGGGTTTATAACCAAAAGTCTATATACTTGTGTCATTTTTCTTCCCCCTTATTTTTTTGATGCCATCAGCACTCCTAAAGCTATGGAGTTTAGCTTTGCCTCATCATTGTCTGCTCTTGATGTAAGCACTATTGGAGCCTTTGCTCCTACTATAATACCAGCATTTTTTGATTTTGCTAAAAATGCTAGAGCCTTATACAGTATGTTTCCTGATTCTATATTTGGAGCAAGGACAATATCAGCATCTCCTGCTACAGGATGACTTATACCTTTGTGAAATGCAGCTTCTCTTGATATTGCATTGTCTAATGCAAAGGGGCCACCTATCATGCAGTCACTTATAATTCCTTTGTTATTCATCCCTACAAGCTGGTCTGCATCAACTGTTGCAGGCATTTTAGGATTTACCTTTTCCTTTGCACATATTACTGCTACCTTTGGATTCTCTATATCTAGAGAATGTGCTAGGAATACTGCATTTTCTACGATTTGCTTCTTTTGATTTATGTCTGGAGCTATATTCATAGCAGCATCTGTAACTAAAAGTAGCTTATGATATGTATCTATATTAAATACTGCAACATGACTTAATATGTTGCCTGTTCTAAGACCAATTTCTTCATCTAAAACTGCTTTAAGGATAATTGAGGTATCAACTAAACCCTTCATTACTATATGTGCTTCACCTGTGCTGACGAGTTCTACTGCCTTTCTTGAGGCTTCTATAGTATCCTTAACATCTATAATTGGAAGCTCCTTTAAGTCCATTGCAATATGGTTGGCTATCTTGATAATTTCTTCCTTATCTCCCACTAGGATTGCATCTGCTATTCCTAAGTTCTTTGCTTCATTTACTGCTAAAAGTACTTCCTTGTCTTGTGCAACTGCCACAGCTATAGTTTTAGGTCCACGGGCTTTAGCTAATTGTAACACCTCTTCAAAGCTTTTAATCATAAATATCCACCTCGTTTTCGTATATTTTTTCTATCTCTAGTCCTTTCAATACTCTAAGTACACCTTGATTCAATGCTTCTAGCTCATCTTCTCCTGGATATAATACTACAGGCGCTATGAATCTTGTCATGCTTTGAATTTTATCCGTAAGCAGCTTTGAGTGAGCTAATCCTCCTGTTAGTATTATTGCATCTACTTTCCCATATAGTGCTGTAGACATCGCTCCAATTTCTTTAGATACTCCATATGCCATGGCCATGTATATAAGCCTTGCTTTTTCATCTCCGTCCTTAATCCTTTCCTCTACTTCTTTAGCATCATTAGTTCCAAGATAAGCTACTAAACCACCCTTGCCCTTAAGCTTCATCTTCATTTCATTGATGGTATACTTTCCTGAATAGCACATTTTTGCAAGATCTCCTACAGGAAGTCCTCCTGTCCTTTCTGGAGAAAATGGTCCCATTTCATTTGCATTATTTACATCTATTATCCGTCCTTTTTCTATAGGCGCTACAGAAATTCCCCCACCCAGATGGGCAACTATTAGGTTAATGCTCTTCAGGTCTATATTGTGTTCAGCAGCATATCTATGGGATACTGCCTTTATATTCAATGCATGGAGCTGTGATTTCCTCTGTATTTCTGGCATACCTGATATCCTAGCAATGTCATTTATCTCGTCGACTGCCACAGGATCTACTATATAAGCCTTTATCCCCTCTTCTTCTGCGATTCCCCTAGCAAGTAATCCTCCTAAATTTGATGCATGCTCTCCACCTATAGCATCCTTTAAATCCTTTTCCATAGCATCAGTAACTAAATATGTTCCAGCAGGCATAGGTCTGAGCATACCTCCTCGTCCAACAACTGCCCTTAATAAATCTGGTGTAATATTTACTTCCTTTAACCATTCTAGTATTACATTTAGGCGGTAATCATACTGATGAATAATATTATTATAGTGTTCAATATCTTTATTTGGATGTACTATGTTTTTGGTGAAAACCTTTTCCTCGCCATTAAATATAGCCACCTTCGTTGATGTAGAGCCTGGATTTATTACTAAAATATATTTTCTTTCCACAATATCTCCCCCTTAAGGTGTATTACCTAATAATTATATTATAGCAATATTTGTGCCAATATTTTTCTATATAAATCTTATATCCTTCGTCCTTCTCCGTAGAGTTGGATTCACAATATAAAAAGGTATAAAATATATTTTATACCTTTAAAATCTTGTGCCTTTTTATCTAAGCTAACATGTTTTGCAATTTTTTGCATGCAATTATTTGCAAGTACTGTGGTTTGCAAATAATTGCACTTATGCTTGGATATTATATTTTTCAATCTTATAATAAAGTGTTCTTATAGAAATGTTTAAGACCTTTGCTGCTTGAGTTTTGTTATTATTATACTTATTCAGTGCTGATATAATGGCTCTCTTTTCTGCTTCTATACTTGCCTCTTCAAGAGTTATATCTCTATATTGCTTATTGCTCTTAATATATGAATCTAGCTCATGATTATCTCCTTCATATCTGCTATTTAGCTTGGGTAAATGGGCTACTTGTATTATATTTTCGTTATGAGTCATATTGATAATGCTTCTTCCTATAATATTCTCTAGCTCTCTAACATTACCTGGCCAATCGTAGCCTTTTAATGCTTCTATTGCAGAATCAGAAATGTCCAATATACTTCTACCATACTCTTGATTAAATATATTAATGAAATGATGAACTAGTATATTTATATCATCTTTCCTTTGTCTTAATGCCGGTATTACTATTGGGATTACATTTATCCTATAATAAAGATCCTCTCTAAATCTGCCATCCTTAATGGCTTCCTCTAGATTCATATTTGTAGCTGCTATTATTCTCACGTCTATGCTTATTGGCTTTGTTCCTCCAACTCTAACTACCTCTTTTTCCTGCAATACTCTTAGGAGTTTTATCTGGGTGCTTAAGCTTATGTCTCCTATTTCGTCTAAAAATATGGTTCCTCCGCTTGCTTGCTCAAAGAGTCCTATTTTCCCGCCTTTTCTGGCACCAGTAAAAGCCCCTTCTTCATAGCCAAACAGTTCGCTTTCAAGAAGGTTTTCGCTAAGGGCTGCACAATTTACTCTAACAAATTGATTAAATTTTCTTTTGCTTAAATTGTGTATTGCATGTGCAAAAAGCTCTTTTCCTGTTCCGCTTTCACCTCTTAATATTACTGTGGCAGGAGTATCAGCTGCTATTTTAGCCTTTTCAATGGCAGCAATTATAAGCTTATTGTAGCCTACAATATCGTCAAAGGTGTATTTTGCTTCTAGTTTTCTAATTATCTGCTTTGCTTCCTTTAGCTCCTTAGTAAGCTTAATTATTTCAGAAACATCATCTAGTATAGCAACACTTCCCCTTAGCTCACCGTCTACTATTATAGGAGCAGCGTTTGCTATTATATCTCTTTTATTTGGTCCAACCTTAAGTCTTGCTTTTTCTACTGGTTTTTTAGTAGATAATACTTTCATATGGACGCTTTCCCCTTCTGCTATATCAGCAGAGGCAGGTCTGCCTATAATATCACTTTCTCTAAGTCCTGTTACCTTTGTATATGCAGGATTTATCATTAGGTTTATTCCGTTTTGGTCTACTACTGAAATAGCCTCTTGAGTTGCATGAAAAATGGCTTCAAGCATACTTTGTATCTCTTTTAAATTTGTAATTTGGGCTGCTAAATCTAAAAAGTCTGTTATATCTCTAAATATTGCAACAGCACCTATGATTTGGCCATTTTCTTCTTTAATAGGCATTCTGCTAGTTATTATCATAATATCTCCTAGCTTCTGCTGTTTATTAAGCTCAGGCTCACCTGTTCTGATTACATGCATTAATCTTGTATCTGGAACTACATCTACAACAAATTTATTTAGAGCATCCTCTGATTTTATCCCCGTAAGCTTTTCAGCTGCTTTGTTAAATATTGTTATGATGCCATCCTTATCTATTGCAAGCATGGCATCATATGTTGAATTTAGAACTACTTCAAGGTCTTTTCTCAAATTTATCCTCCTTAAAAAGGTCTAAACTTCATCTTTAATGTTCAGTTGAATAGTGTCAGGATTTATGTTTATGAGCTCTACATTATCAGGAATTATAGTCTTAATGTTTACATTATGGGTTCCTAGTTCTAGACCTGATAAATCAACATAGAATGTAACATCTCTCTCATCTAGCTCTGTAATTATGCTTTCCGTTCCTCTAACAGTCAATGTTATTGTCTCTGGCAAGCTTTCTTTATCTATATATAATCTAGTATTTAAATTAATAAAGGTTAGCCTGTTTGTATTTAATTCTATATCTTTTTCAACTATTTTTTCTACTTTTACACTAACTGATGTTTTAGAACCTCCACCCATAAGCTCTACACCTTCGGGTAGTACAATATTTGCTGATACTTCCTTTGAAGCACTAATATCTTCAACATCTATTGGCTCTGTTTCTATGAACTCAATATCTTTCAATATTTCGCCTCGCCCTTTTATCATTACATTAGCTGGGCTTATCTGGATATCTGTAATTTCATATCCATCTAAAGGTGCTCCTTTGATTCTGGGTTCAACTGATATGTTTTTAGTTCTAAGCATTACGATTCCTATTTCTACTGTGTTAGGCTCTTTTTCTATTCCCCTAACCTCATTTCCACTATCATCTACTGCTCTAATAGGCACGCTAGTCTTTATGTCTGATGTTATATTGGTTAACTCCACTGTAGCCACACACTTAGACACTAGGTTTACCCAGCTTCTTGGACCTTTTATCAGTACAGTACTAGGTCTTATATCTTCTTCTCCAAGAGTATAACCATCTTCTGTTTTTCCAGTAGTTCTTAAAAACACCTTATGTTCCTTAGTTATTATGCTGTCCATCTTAAATTGTATATATTTAGGATTAGTGGATTCTAATGAAACATTTTCAGGAACCTTTACTTCTACAGGAACCCTATTTAAGCCTTCAGAATAACCCCATAAGTCAACTTGTGCTATTATATCATTTGGATTAATAGATTTAATATCACTTATTCTACCTGTTAGCTTTACCGAAATTGTAGCTTCTATAGGCTCCATTATTTGAAGTCCTGACTCTGATAATGAGTTTTGATTTAAATAGTTAACTTTTATACCAGGAAACTCTTGAGTTCGTATTGGATTAACCTCACTCATTACATATGACCACATAATAACTGCTATCAACACAGATACGATTTTTATAGTAATATTATTTCTTTTTCCTTTATTCATACCTATCCCTCCATTTAGATAAAAAGTTTGTCTTTGGAGACTTAGGCTTGTACATGTTAACTAATATCTCTCTTAGTGCTTTTATGTCTAAATATCTTGTCAATACGCCGTTTTCTGCCACAGAGATAACTCCTGTCTCTTCAGAAACTATTATGGCAACACTATCAGATCTTTCAGTTATTCCAAGGGCAGCCCTATGTCTAGTTCCTATATCCTTACTTAGGTTTGCATTATCAGTTAATGGTAGGAAACAGCCCGCTGCTCTTATCATATCTTCCCTTATTATTACTGCCCCATCATGAAGAGGTGTGTTTGGTATAAAAATATTTATTAAAAGTCCGCTGGATACTTTACCATTAATCCTAGTGCCAGTATCTACAACTTCACTAAGCCCTGTTTCTCTTTCAAAAACTATAAGAGCACCTATCTTCTGTCTGGAAAGAGATGCAGCAGCCTCTACAATTTCCTCAGCCAATGTGTTTATGTCTTCGTCTTTTATCTCTGCAAAGGATTTAGTAAAAAACCTTGTTCTACCAATATGCTCTAAGGCCCTTCTAAGCTCTGGCTGAAATACAATCAAAAGAGCAATAACTCCAACCGTCATAGTCTTTTCAAATATCCAAAATACAGTATATAGCTCTAAGATTTCGCTTAGATTTGTAGCCACAAGCAAAACTACAATTCCTTTAATAAGCTGCTCTGCTCTAGTTTCTCTTATGAGCATAAACAGCTTATAAAAAGCAAAAGCAACTATTAAAATATCTATAACATCTCTAAATCTTATGTTTAAAAATAAATTTGTAAAATATTGCATTGTCGCACCTCAAAAGATTATATTTAACTATTAGTCCTATTCTTAATTATATAATAAATATACTTATATTTAAATAGTGAATAAAGACTAGAATAGTAATTTTTGCAGAAAATTACATTATGCTTTTCCTATTGGGCTTATGCATATTCATTCCATGTATTCCATAGAAATCCTCACTTGATTTTGTCTTCCTTATTTGCTAATATGCTTTATCGAAAAAAACTAGAGATGTTTTTATATCTCTAGTTCATTTGTTTAATTGTATTGTTATAGGACTCTTGTATTTTCTTCATAACCTCTTTGCTTAAGCTATTACTATCTCCTTCTAAATATTCAGTTGTAGGCAATATGACATGCTTTTGCACACCAGTTTCCCCATATCTATAAACCCATGTAGGGATATAGTCCACGTCCTTTACTATAGTCTTTCCTAATGAAAAATCCTTCTCCAAAGTTAGCTGTACTATGACTCCATCCTCTGTATAATTTCTGTTATTAATGCTTAGTGTCTCTCTTCTTTGATTTGATAAAAAATTACCCATTGAATATATTATGAATTTCTTATCTTCATTATGCTCTATCATTTCTGACCTTTGAATTACATGGGGATGGCTTCCTAGTATAATATCGGCTCCCCACTCAAACATTTTGCTAGCTAAATCAGTTTGAAACTCTGATGGTTGTCTTTGATATTCATTTCCCCAATGTATACATACAATCGTCACATCTACATTATTTTCTTTAGCTTTTGCTATATCCTCTTTTATTTTTTCTTCTCTAATTATATTTACCATATAGCCAAGTTCTTCTGGTGTTAGCAAGCTTTCTAGTCCATTTACACCATATGTATATGCTAGAATAGCTGCTTTAATACCTTTTATATCATGTATATATATTTGGTCAGTAGGCTCTTTATAAGTTCCTACATTTTTAAGCCCATATTCATTAATATTATCTATAGTGTTTGTTATTCCTTTCTTTCCCTTATCTAGGCTATGATTATTTGCAGTGGAGAGCACATCAAAACCAGCATTTTTTAATGCTTCAATAGATGATTTGGGAGAGTTGAACATTGGGTACCCTCTATAGCCATATTCATCTCCAGCTGTTACAGTTTCAAAGTTTGCAATAGCTAGGTCAGCAGCTTCTATATATTTCTTCACATGTTCAAAAGAAAAATTAAAATCATACTCCTTTTTTTCAGGTATATAAGCGCCTTTTATCTGAGGAGCATGAAACATTATATCCCCAACTGCTGTGACTGTAACTTCTATGTTTGAAGGAAGCTTTTCCTCTTCCTTAGCTATTGTCTCTAAATCTTCAGAATTGGGATCCTCTACTTCAATTTCACCAGCGAGAATATCATCCCTATGTATAGATTTAATTTTCTCCCCAATATAGCCAGCGGATAATAAAGATATAAAGAATAGTACTATGATAATTCCTAAAGTAAGCCTTTTTTTGTTCATTGGAATCATTCTCTCCTTGAAATAATAAACATCTTTTTATCTATTCTATATTATTTCTAAAATTATTTCTATAACTCTTTTATCTTATTCTTCGTCATCTAGGTTTAATCTGTCGAATCTTGATTGAGAGTCAAAAATATATGTGTTTAACTTTCTTTGGCTACTTATCCACAAATATATTACAAAAGGAGCTAATACTATTCCAAACTGGGGAATTCCAGCCATTAGTATAAAATTAAAGGTTCCATGCAAGATTAAAGGCATGTATAAAGACTTCCTATGATTTGCTCTTTCCCTTGCTTTATTTGATGCAAATTTAGTTAAGGATAAATAATAGCCCATAGTCACTCCGAAAATAGCATGCGCAGGCACAGATAAAATTCCTCTATATAATCCTATATACGGGTTATAGCTAAATCTAAATACTACATACATTATATTCTCCACTGTTGCAAAGCCTAAGGCAGAGAACACAGCATATACTATTCCATCTAGCTTTTCATCGAAATGCTTATCCTTACACATTAACTTAAGTACTACTAGCCTCTTAAAAAATTCTTCAGTAAAGCCTGCAACTACAAATGCTGTAAATGCTATTCCTAATAATCCTGAGAATATGTTTATTGATGAGAGAAATCTTTCTACAATTATAGTGGGAATAACTGACAATGCACCAAATATAAATGTTTTAGCTAATAGAGAAATGGGCTCTCTATCATATCTATCACTTAAGTATACAGCAACTGCTATGGATATTGCTGGCGTTATTGCAATAATAAACAACCTAGTATTCAATGCTTCTCACCCTTTCATCCTTTATAGCTATTATTATTTGATATAAAAGTATAATTAATTCAGATTATTTTCAGCAGTTTCGAAACACAAATTTGTTCACTCCCTCCAGTCGTGCAAATTTGGTTCTCATTGCGTTTGACCTACCTACGATTTCCTGATAAAGACATT
>NZ_FNQE01000018.1 GCF_900107485.1 Proteiniborus ethanoligenes | reverse complement strand
TATCAGCTAATGATCCTTTTCCATCTAAGTAATCTCTTACAGCTATATTCTTAATTTCTTCTGAATAAAAAGAATTCTTAGAAGTACCTAATCCATCAACACCTAGTGCTTGAAAATTTCTAATCCATTCTCTTAAGGTGCTATTGTCAACGCCAATAAGTTTAGCAGTATTATTAATGGAGTCTATTCCATCTAAACATCTATGGACATATTCTAGTTTCTCATTTGTTGTAAATGCACCTTTTCTTCCCATAAAAAATACTCCTCCTTGTAGTGAACAGTTTTATTATTTTAACTGTCTACTACAAGGGGAGCATATCAAAAAAAATGAGGGTGTTTTGTTTTACTATTTTTACAATAACAAAATAACCCTATAATGCATAAATTAAATAGAATATATAATCAAAATTTGTATTTTGGAAGGATGATTGAATCATGGCAGTGAGAATTTTACTATTTAGAACAATATATAGATCCTTGATTAATAGAGAATTAACTAAAGCACAGATTTATGATGAGATTTTGCATAGGATAAAAGGTAAAGAGATTAATTTTTATGACATAGAAAGGCTTTATAAATATATTGTTAGGAAAAAATATAATAATGCTACAGTAGTAGAGCTGTATCTGGAAAATAGAGATGCTCTAAACATTCTAGATATTGAAGGATATAGGGATGTACTAGCCCAAGAGGAATACATTACTAGGCTTATTACTCAAAGGTATGGGCGAGAAACATCTCTATCAAATTGGAAAATGAATTTATATTTTCTAAAGGGTGCTTATTCACACATAATCAAGGATAAAAGCGCAGATGCTGCCCTAGTTAATTCATATATACAAGGATATTCTTTTATAGAGAGCATAAAACTCCAATCTAAGAAGAAATCTAAAAAAAGCGTAAATGCAATATCTACTTATTCTCCAGAAAAGGCTGTAAAATATGCAATTACCCATGCCTTTAATTATAATACAGACAAATATCCAAGCTATGCAGGAAAGGGTGGAGATTGTGCTAACTTTATATCACAAGCATTAAATGCTGGTGGCAAACCAATGCTAGGAACCAATGCTACAAATTTTAAAAATTGGTTCTGCAGATCAAACAATTTGTGGGATGTAAGTAAAATTTCTTCGACCTGGAGAGGGGCAGATGCATTTAGCTATTATTGGATGTCAAAGGCTGTCTCTTATAAAGATTTTGATAGAACCTATTTTAATGATGATTCTAAATTTAAAAAAGTTTTATCATATGGCCATAGGGGAGATGCAGTATCCTTGTTTAACAGTAATGGCAGACCCTTTCATACATTAATAATTATTGACTATGCTAAGGATGATTTGATTTGTGCAGCACATTCTAATGATACGATAACTGCATCATTAAAGTCCTATGGTTATTTTGGAGGAGTCAGAATATATAAAATGAGTGATTAATAACCCTGATAAAATTCTCAATCATAAAATCTAAATAAAGGAAAAAATTTTGAAAAAATTTCAAAAATAGTATTGACATATTTAGATGTTTATATATAATGTAATTAGATAGATATCGAAAATCGAAAAACAGGAGATAAAAGCACATTTTTTTTGGCAGGACATTAGATGAATCTCTAAGATGATATTAGATAAATACAGGAGGCGATTTTTATGAAGGTGTTATTTAATAAGGAAATAGGAAAGCTTTATGATTTATTTGCAAGTCTAATGGTGTCGCTAAACTCTGAAGAATATTTTGAGGAGATTTCTAAGTACAATATTCCAGAGGATAAAGTGTTCAAAGAGGCATTGGAAGAGGTAAAGGTCTTACTTGGAGATGAACTTCCTAAATACAATAGAACATTTCATTTTAATTCTAATGTAGGTTTTTCACTAATACATACAGATAAAATGTGGTACTGTAAGGACTTAGAGGAATATCTTGAATACATAGAAGCCTTAGATGAATATGAGGTACAAAAAATTATCATAGCATTTATCGACTATCATGGTGAAGAATGGATTCAAGTAAAAGATGATGAAATAATTAAGGAATTACTGAGGGACAAGGTAAAGCTCTATAAATTTTTAGAAGACAAACCTATATCCGATGAAGAAAAATGGAGAATATTTTCAATTTTAAACAACATAGAAGGCTATAAAAATGATTTCACAACCTTGATTAGAGAATACAGCTTAAAATATGATGCTCTATATAGGAAGCATGAAAAGGAAATGGAGGATTTTACTCTGAAATTAGAAGAAGAAGTAAATAAGAAGGGGATAGCTATAGATATTCCTATTAATCAATTTATAGACGCAAAAATTATAAAAACCTTATTCATAATTCCATCATTCTTTCATTCTTACACCCTATCCCAAAACCGAATAAACAAAAAAGGAGAGAGTTATTTAATCCTAGGTAAAAACATAGAACAGATATTCCAAGGAGCAAATAGGGAGGCTTCTATGGAACGAAATATATCAATATTTAAAAATCTAGGAGATTTAAACAGATATACATTTATAAAGCTACTTTCTGAAGGAGAAAAGTATGGGCAGGAAATTACAGAAGCATTAGGCATTACATCTGCTACAGTTTCCTACCATGCTAATAACCTACTAATTGCTGGACTAATCACTATGGAAAGATATGAAAACAAAACATATTATAGTCTTAATAAAGAATCCTTAAGACAAATGATAGATTTTATAAAGAAAGATTTAAAAATTTAAGGAGGATATTTATGAAAAAGTATTTTTTAAAGAGTAAAACCTTATTGGCTCTAAATTTTATTTTCATAACTATGTGCTCTGCTTCAAGTGTCATTTTGGCATTTATTCTGAGACAAATAACAGATATTAGCTATGGAGGAGAGATTGATAGACTAAAATCTGTTCTCTATCTTATGGCTGGATATTCTGTACTCATGGGCATATTAGGCTTTATTAAACGAATACTAAGAAGACTTTTCATCAAAAATACTATGTATAATTTAAAGAAGGATATTTTTAATAACCTTATATCACGTAAGATTTCCTCTTTCTCATTAGAAAACAGTGCTAATTATATTTCTGCTATAAATAACGATACCGGGATAGTAGAACAAGAGTATTTCCTAAGCCTATTAGATTCCTTTGATTATGTGATTACTTTTATTATAGCTACCTTTGCAATATTTAAGCTTAACACTTATGTAGCTATTGCAATATTACTTTCTGGATTTATTCCTATGCTTGTTCCAACAATTTTCCAAAAGGAATTAGGAAAACGAAAGAAGGAGTATTCTGATGGAATAGGCTCCTTTACTACAAAAATTAAGGATATTTTCACAGGCTTTGAAGTAATAAAAAGCTTCAATATTGAAGAGAAAATCAAGGAAGATTTCCAACATTCTAACGAGTCTTTAGAAACAAAAAAATACAGGTCAGGATTTTTTGAATCAATTGCAAATACTATTTCAGAATTCTTTGGATTCGTAGTTTTCTTTGTACCCTTAGGCTTAGGAACCTATCTCACACTTAATGGCCAGTTTACAGCAGGAGGAATGGTAGCATCAGTACAGCTTACCAACTATATAGTTAACCCTGTGTTAAACTTCTCCTATATTCTAACTAAAATAAAAGGAGCAAAGCCTATAAATGAAAAGCTATGTAATATGATAAATGAAAGCAATGGAGAGGAAGAGGGCGCAAGCAAGGAGGAATTTAGAGAGTTAATCCAATTTGAAAATATTTCTTTCTCTTACAATGAGGAAAGAAAAATCTTAGACAATATTAGCTTTAGTATAAACAAAGGCGAAAAAATAGCCATTGTAGGCAAAAGTGGAAGTGGAAAATCTACCTTATTAAAGCTGCTCTTAAGATATTATGAAAATTATGACGGAGAGATAAAATTAGATGATAAAAGTATTAAAGATATTAGTCTTACATCCTTATATAAGCTAATATCTATTATACAGCAAAATGTCTTTATGTTTGATGATAGTATAAAGGCAAATGTAGCATTATATGGAGATTATACTGATGAAGAAATAGATAATGCAATAAGGAATTCAGGTCTAGAAGAGCTATTAAAGAACCTGCCTATGGGAAAAGACTCTTCAGTTGGTGAAAATGGTTCTAATCTCTCTGGAGGAGAAAAACAAAGAATATCTATTGCAAGAGCATTAGTAAAAAACACACCCATTATATTATTAGATGAAGCCACAGGAAGCCTAGATTCAAAAACAGCCTACGAAATAGAAAACTCCTTATTAGGTATTGAAGGATTGACTTCAATTGTAATTACCCATAAACTAAGTGAAGAGCTATTAAGTAAATATGATAAAATATTAGTATTAGACAAGGGTCAAATTATTGAAATGGGCAGCTTTGATGAATTAATTGATGAAGAAGGATACTTCTATAGCTTATTTAATGTAGAGAAAGCAGCATAAATATAAGATTTACTATAGAAGCATGGGGGGCGATAAAAATGAAAAAAAGGACTTTAATATTATCTATAATGATTTTGCTACTGACAATGCTATTGTCTGGATGTATACCTGGGGATGGCAGCTACACATATAATAAGCCAGCAGGATTTCTTTCAGGCATATGGCATGGATGGATTGCACCGATTTCCTTAATAATAAGTATATTCAAGCCAGGAATTAGGATATATGAAGGTGTAAATACTGGATGGTGGTACGACTTTGGGTTTTATATGGCAGTGATTAGTGGATTTGGTGGATTCTCACTTAGCAGAAAGAAGAAAAAAGAAAGATAGTTGAAGAACCTTCTATAAAAATGAAATACCATTTTAATAGAAGGTTTTCTATTAGAGCAAAAGTTTTTATATTCTCCTTCATTAATTATATACTTTCCTATATAATAATGAGAAGAGAGGAAAATGAAAGGAGCAACTATTGATGAATTTTCTTGATGGACTTAATGATAAACAAAGAGAGGCAGTACTGGCTACAGAAGGCCCTTTACTTATTTTAGCTGGGGCAGGTTCGGGCAAAACTAGAGTACTTACTCATAGAATTGCACACCTTATAAAAGAAAAGGGAGTAAGCCCATATAATATACTAGCCTTAACCTTTACAAATAAGGCTGCCAATGAAATGAAAGAAAGAATATCAAATCTAATTGGAGACGGAATAGATGCTGTTTGGGCAGGTACCTTCCACTCCATATGTGTGAGAATACTTAGAAGGGATATCGAAAGATTAGGATATGGGAGCAATTTTGTTATATTTGATACCACAGATCAAAAAACCTTAATAAAGGATTGTATAAAGGAATTAGATTTAAGCGAAAAGCTTTATGAGCCAGCTGCAATGATGAGTTTTATTGGCTCACAGAAGGATAATTTAATCCAGCCAGATACATATATTAACCAAAATTATAGAGATTTTAGAGAAAGACAAAAAGGTGAAGTGTATAGTCTATATCAGAAAAAGCTTAAACAAAATAATGCCTTAGATTTTGATGATTTAATTGGAAAGACCATAGAACTGTTTAGAAAGCATGGGGATAGACTTGAACATTATCAGGAAAGGTTTAAATATATACTAGTAGATGAATACCAAGACACAAATAGAGCTCAATATGAGCTAATAAACCTTCTATCAAAAAAATACAAGAATATTTGTGTAGTGGGAGATGATGACCAGAGCATCTATAAGTTTCGCGGTGCTGATATCAGAAATATTCTTGATTTTGAAAAGGATTATTTAAATGCAAGGGTTATTAAACTAGAGCAGAATTATCGTTCTACAAAAACAATCCTAAATGCTGCCAATCAAGTAATAGAGAACAACCAAGGCAGAAAAAGTAAAAGGCTATGGACTGCAAATGATGAAGGCTGTCTAATAAAGACCTATTGTGCTGAAAATGAGTATGATGAGGCTAATTTTATAGTAGACAAAATAAAAGAAATATCTAAGGAAGAAGACAAAAAACTATCTGATTTTGCAATTTTGTATAGAACTAATGCCCAATCACGTGTTATAGAAGAATCTTTTGTAAAATCAAATATTCCTTATAAAATTGTAGGAGGACATAAGTTCTACGATAGAAAAGAAATTAAGGATATTATAGCCTATTTAAGATTAATTCAAAATCCTGTTGATGATTATGCATTTAAGAGAATTGTAAATGTACCTAAAAGAGGAATAGGGAAAACTTCAATAGATAGATTAGAGCAGTATAGCCTTAAAAAAGGAGAGAGCTTATACAATGCTATGTTGGATTGTGACGAAATACCTGGTCTCACTCAAAGGGCTAAGGATAGCTTAAGCTCTTTTTCATCCTTAATTAGAAAATTTATGGCTATGAAGGAGATTTTCAGTGTTGAGGATTTAATAGAGAATATTATTGATTCGATTGGTTATATAGAAGAGATAAGACAAGAGGATAGTATACAAGCAGAGTCAAGAGTAGAAAATATTAGAGAGTTTCTTTCTGTTGCTGTAAACTTTGAACAAACTAGCGAGGAAAAGACCTTAGAAGCATTTCTTGCAAATATTTCTTTGCTTTCCGATATAGATAAAACAGATGATGGAGATAGGGACACAGTTACACTAATGACTTTTCATAGTGCAAAGGGTCTTGAATTCCCAGTAGTATTCATGACTGGCATGGAGGAAAGCCTATTTCCAACCTCAAGGGCATATTTTAGCGAAGATGACATGGAAGAGGAAAGAAGGCTATGCTATGTAGGGATTACAAGAGCAGAGGAAAATTTATATATGACCCGTGCTACTAGTCGTATGCTTTACGGAAAGACAGGAAACAACTCTATGTCTAGGTTTTTAAAGGAAATACCTCAAGAGCTAATGGAAGACTTAAGTGACAACAAAATGAAGTCAACATTTTCAACATGGAGTAAAGCAAGTAATAGTGAATCTCCTAAATACTTTACTGGTTATACTGTAGAGAACACAAGAAAAAGCATAGGAGCTGTAGATCTAGATATCCATGTGGGAGTAAAGGTTAAACACAAGGATTGGGGCATAGGAACTGTAGTAGCTATAAAGGATGATGGAAACGATAAACAGCTTAGTATAGCCTTTGAAGGTCAAGGCATAAAAAAATTAATGCTTTCATTTGCACCTATAGAAGTGATTTCTTAAGAGAGGGTGATATGTTTTGAATAAACTAGATAGGATAAAAGAGCTAATAGATATTATAAATGACCTTAACTATTATTATTACACTTTAGATAATCCTAAGCTCAGCGATAGAGAATATGACAAACTATATGATGAGCTAGTAAGTCTAGAAAAAGAAACAGGTAATATATTGCCTGACTCACCTACTCAAAGGGTAGGTGGTATACCTTTAGAAAAGTTCGAAAAGCATAGGCACTTAGGCAGTCTGTGGAGCTTAGATAAGGGACAAAGCTTTAGTGAACTTAGAAACTGGGATCAAAGGGTGAAAAGGCTAATTGAACAGTATAACATGGAGCATGAAGACAAACTGCCCCAACCAACCTATGTTATGGAGCTAAAATTTGATGGTTTAACTATTAATCTAACCTACGAAAATGGGAACCTAATACAAGGTGCTACTAGAGGTAGTGGAACTACAGGAGAGGCTATTTTACCACAGCTTAAAACAATAAAATCCATACCCTTAAGCATAAAGCATAAAGGTATTATAGAAGTACAGGGTGAAGGCTTAATGCCACTATCAGCTCTTGAGAAATACAATGAAACAGCAGCAGAGCCTCTTAAAAATGCAAGAAATGCAGCAGCAGGAGCACTTCGCAACCTTGACCCTAAGATTACTGCAGAAAGAAATCTCATAGCATACTTTTATAATATCGGATACGGGGAAAATCTAAGCTTCAATACTCATGTTGAAATGATAGAATTTCTCAAAGATAACAGATTTCCTGTTAATGATTATCTAAAAACCTTTAACAATATAGAGGAAGTAATACATGAAATCGAGAGAATAAAAGAAGACAGGAAAGGTTTGGATGTTCTTACAGATGGATTGGTAATAAAAATAGATCATATGAAAACTAGAGATGCTTTAGGATATACTCAGAAGTTTCCTAGATGGGCGATTGCATACAAATTTGAAGCAGAAGAAGTGACTACAGAGCTTTTAGGTATAGAATGGAATGTAGGGAGAACAGGAAAGGTTACTCCTACAGCGTTGCTCCAGCCCATTGATATAGGAGGAGTAACAGTAAGAAGAGCTACTCTTAATAATTGGGACGATATACAGAGAAAGCAGGTTGCATTAGGCTGTAGAGTATGGCTTAGAAGGTCTAATGATGTAATACCTGAAATCATGGGAATTGTAGATGATGATTGTACCAATATGGAAGAGATAAAAAAACCAGAAAAATGTCCAGCCTGTGATAGTGACCTAGTTCAAGAGGGTGTTCATATTTTTTGTCCTAATTCTCTATCCTGTAAGCCGCAGTTGGTTTCTAGACTAGTACATTTTGCTAGTAGAGATGCTATGAATATAGAAGGCTTTAGCGAAAAAACTGCAGCACAGCTTTTTGAGGAAATTCATTTAAAGGATATTCCGCAGCTGTATGAGCTTAAGTATGAGGATATAATAAATCTTGAAAGATTTGGACCTAAAAAAGCCCAAAATTTGCTCCTTGCCATTGAAAAAAGTAAGGAATGCACCTTAGATTCTTTTATATATGCCCTTGGAATACCTAATGTAGGTAAAAAAACTGCCAGTGATTTAGCCCATGAGTTTAAATCATTAGAAAAGCTTATGGAGGCAGAACGAGAAAAGCTCATTACAATACCTGACATCGGAGATATAGTGGCTAACAGTATTATTGAGTTTTTTCATGATGAAAAAATATTAAGTAGTATTGAAAAGCTAATGTCAGAGGGAATTAATATTAAATATGAGCATGAGGAGATAGTAGAAGAGACAATGTTTACGGGTAAAACTGTTGTAATAACAGGCAGCATAGAAGGGCTGACTAGAAGTGAAGCAGAAGCCATAATTAAAAAAATGGGGGGCAAGACTTCTGGAAGTGTAAGTAGAAAGACAGATTATGTTATTGTAGGAGAAGAAGCAGGCTCTAAAGCAGATAAGGCTAAAGAACTGGGTGTTGATATTATTACAGGACAAAAATTTTTAGATATTATAAAAAAATAAATTAGGGATTAGTAAAAGAGATAAGCTTATAGTTTATCTCTTTTTTCGCAACAAAATGCAGGATAGGAAAACGTTTCCTGCATTTTACTAAACCTTGATGCCTCCGCGGGGGCAGCTTGCATTTCGGAAAACATTCAAAAATATACAAACAAAAACAGATAAAATAAAGTCTATATTAGAAGAGTACAACCACTTTTCAAATGAAGCAATTACAAATAATTATAAACATATAAGCATATTTATAAACCACCTTACAATTGGAATTTTTTAAGGGGTTTAGCATATAAAGGACTACCTGCTTTCAAAGCGAGATAATTGCTAGAAAAGGCTTTTGGGATAAAAATGTTACGGTTTATTAACATATTGTTAAAACATATTTAATTGTAATATTAGTCTTTTTGATGTATTATATAAAGAAATTTTAAAGTTCTGACAATTGGTGGACACATCCTATTTATCTGCATATTTTTTTCTTTTTAGACACTATTCAACATTTATTTATTGTTATATCCGCATAAAAATTAATTAATCCTTTATTTTTGACAATAAATAGGGAAGCTCTGCTTTACTACTTTATTTGAGGAACTTGATCTAAAAGTGGTCAGCAAAACCTATCTTGTCAATGCTTTCGTATAGAAGCTTTTGCTTTTTACTTAAATTAAAGGGGGCGTGTATTGTTCAATATATTTTATTTTTAATAAGAAATTTAGGAGGTGTATTATGTTAAAGTATACATTGAAAAGGGGAATTATTGCTTTACTAACAATTTGGATTATTATAACAATTACTTTTTTTCTAATGCATGCAATCCCTGGAGATCCATTTACTAATGAAAAGAAAATACAGCCACAAATCATGGAAAACATGAAGAAAAAATACGGCTTAGACAAACCTCTTATTGTTCAGTATGGTAAGTATCTCCAAAACTTACTTAAGGGTGATCTAGGAGATTCGATGAAATATAAAAATAGAAGTGTTAACGATATGCTAAAAACATCATTTCCTGTTTCTGCCAAACTGGGAATGGCAGCAGTATGCATAGGAGCAGGCTTAGGAATTACCTTTGGCATAATTGCTGCACTAAATAGAGGAAAAACCTTTGACTATTTTGTTATTTTTCTAGCTGTTATAGGAGTTTCAGTCCCTAACTTTGTTTTTGCGGCATTGTTTCAGTATGTATTTGGGGCAAAGCTAAAATGGCTACCAGTAGCTAGATGGGGTTCCTTTGAGCATTATATTCTTCCAGTTACTGCTCTAGGCTTTAGTATGATTGCCTATATTGCCCGAATGATGAGGACTAGCATGCTAGATGTTCTTAGTCAAGATTATATAAGAACTGCGAAGGCAAAGGGGCTTTCAAGAAAAGATGTTACCTGGAGGCATACAGTTAGAAATGCTATTCTTCCTGTAGTTACTATTATTGGTGTTATGATAGCAGGAGTTGTTGTAGGCTCATTTGTTATTGAGTCCATATATGCTGTTCCTGGTATGGGTAAATATTATGTTCAAAGTATTCAACAAAATGATTATACTCTGATTTTAGGTACAACTATATTTTTTGCAGTTATTCTAATAGTTATGATGTATTTAATAGATATTGTATATGGATTAATTGACCCAAGAATTAGATTAGATTAAAGGGGGGAATGAAATGTCACAGGTTGAATTAGACAAAGATGTGTTTGAAATAATAGGGAAAGATGTAGAAAATGCTCAAAAAATAGTAAGACCTAGCTTAACCTACTGGTCAGATGCATGGAGAAGGCTTAAAGAAAACAAGTTAGCTATTATTTCATTAATTGTTTTAGTGTTAATAGTTTTTATGGCCTTTGCTGGACCGAAGATGCGTCCTTTCCCTTATGATAGACAGGATCTTAATGCAATAAACAAAAGTCCGGATGCTGTTCATTGGTTTGGAACTGATTCATTAGGCAGAGATATATTCGTTAGATGCTGGGAGGGTGCAAAGGTTTCACTCTTTATAGGACTAGTCTCTGCGATTATTAATGTTACAATAGGAATTATTTATGGTGGAATATCTGGTTATTTAGGTGGATATGTAGATATTATAATGATGCGTTTTGTAGAGATTATATATTCTATTCCAGAGCTATTATGGGTAATTTTACTAATGGTGGTTATGGGTACAGGGTTACCTACTATAATAATAGCAATATCCATTACAGGCTGGGGAGGTATGGCCCGACTAGTTAGGGGGCAAGTACTACAGCTAAAGCAAATGGAATTCGTATTAGCGGCACAAACTCTTGGTGCAGATACGTCAAGAATTATATTTAAGCATTTGATTCCAAATGCAATGGGACCAATAATAATAAATCTCACATTCCAAGTTCCTGGTGCCATATTTACTGAGGCATTCCTAAGCTATATTGGACTTGGCATTAGACCACCTCTTGCAAGCTGGGGCAGTTTAGCACAAGATGGAACATTAATGCTATTAATACATCCTTATCAATTGTTTTTCCCAGCAGTTCTAATATCTATTACTATGCTTGCATTTAATATCTTAGGTGATGGGTTAAGGGACTCACTAGACCCAAGACTTAGAAAGTAGGAGGGGGGAGAAAAGTTGGAAAATAAAGATAGTGTTTTATTAGATGTTAGAGATCTAACTGTTTCCTTTGACACATATGCAGGCGAAGTCCAGGCAGTCAGAGGAACAACATTTCATGTAAATAAAGGTGAAACTCTAGCAATAGTTGGCGAATCAGGCTGTGGAAAATCAGTTACTGCACAGACTATAATGCAGCTTATTCCAATGCCTCCTGGAAGGATAAAAAAAGGAAATGTTTTTTTTGAAGGAAAAGACTTATCCAAGCTTACAGATAGACAAATGGAAATAATTAGGGGAAAGGAAATAAGTATGATTTTTCAAGACCCTATGACTTCATTAAATCCAACTATGAGAGTTGGCAAACAGATTATGGAAGGACTTATGAAGCACCAGCAGTTAAGTAAGGCAGACGCTAAGGAAAGAGCCATTGAAATGCTAAAGCTAGTAGGTATGCCGAATCCAGATAAGCGTGTTGAACAATATCCACATGAATTTAGTGGGGGGATGAGACAAAGAGCTATGATTGCCATTGCCCTAGCATGTAATCCTAAGCTGTTAATTGCTGATGAGCCAACTACTGCTCTGGATGTAACTATTCAAGCTCAAATAATAGAGCTAATGCAAGAGCTACAAAATAGACTTAATACTTCTATTATACTGATAACTCACGACCTTGGAGTTGTGGCTAAAATAGCAGATAGGATAGCAGTTATGTATGCAGGAGTTATAGTAGAAAGTGGTACATCTAAGGATATATTTCACAATCCTCAGCACCCTTATACTTGGGGACTTTTACAGTCTGTACCTAGATTAGATAAGGGACAAAAGGAAAGACTTGTGCCTATTGATGGTACTCCTCCGGATTTATTTGCTCCACCTAAGGGATGTCCCTTTGCTGATAGATGTGATTATGCAATGAGAATATGCAAAGAGCAGTTTCCTAATAAGAGTAATTTAACAGATGCTCATTATGTTCATTGCTGGCTAAAGCACGAAAATGCACCTAAGGTGAAAAATCCCATTACTGAAAGGGGGATGTAGCCATTATGAATGAAAGAAAAACTTTAATAGAAGTTAGAAATTTGAAAAAACATTTTAATGTAGGAAGTGGTTTAACTTTAAAAGCTGTAGATGGAATAAGCTTTAGTATCAAAGAGGGAGAGACCTTAGGCCTAGTTGGAGAATCAGGCTGTGGTAAATCTACTGCAGGAAGAACAATAATAGGCCTATATAGTGCTACAGATGGGGAGATAATCTTTGACGGAATGAGTGTAAATAAGCTTAATAATGCAGAAAAAAAACATTTTACTAGGTCTGCACAGATGATATTCCAAGACCCATATGCATCTCTTAACCCTAGAATGACAGTTACAGATATTATTGGAGAAGGCATAGACATTCATGGACTTTATTCAGGACAAGAAAGACAAAAGAGAATATATAATTTATTGGAGCTTGTTGGATTAAGAAGGGAACATGCTAACAGATATCCACATGAGTTTAGCGGTGGGCAAAGACAGCGTATAGGAATAGCTAGAGCCCTTGCTGTTGAGCCTAGATTTATTGTTTGTGATGAGCCGATTTCAGCCCTTGATGTTTCTATCCAAGCTCAAGTGGTAAATCTTCTTGAAGATTTGCAAAGTGAATTTGGGCTCACATATTTATTTATTGCTCACGACCTGAGTATGGTAAAGCATATATCAGATAGAATTGCAGTTATGTATTTAGGGGCAATAGTGGAGCTTGCAAGTAGTAGTGACCTATATGACAATCCTCTTCATCCTTATACTCAAGCATTACTTTCAGCGGTTCCTATTCCAGACCCAGATATTGAGCAAAAAAGAAGGAGAATAATGCTTGAGGGAGATGTGCCAAGCCCTATAAATCCTTCGCCAGGCTGTAAATTTCAAGGAAGGTGTAAGCTAGCTCAAGATGTATGCAGAAGCCAGGCACCAGAATTAAGAGAGGCTCTACCAGGCCATTTTGTAGCATGCCATATGGTTAAATAATATTAATTAATAGAATATAAAATGAAGAAGATGGGATAATAGGGGATACTAAAAGCCCCTGTCCCCTTACATAAAAACTTAGAGTAATTTAAATAATCGAATATACATAAATATTACCTATACAAGCCGTTTTTAATATTACAAAACAAGCAGAAAACATTCAAAAAATATTGAATATTCTGACTTGTAAATTTCTAAAGATCAATTGAGGAGGTGATAAAGAAAAGCCATATATTTAAAGTTGCTATTGAAAAGATCAAAATAAAAAGGGGGAAGCTTAATGAAAAAGCTTATAGTGTTAATGCTAGTTTTAGTGATGGTGTTATCATTAGGACTGACTGGGTGTGGTAAAAAAGAAAAGTTAGCTGCAGATCAAACATTAAGAATAAACTGGCAACAGGACCCACCGGATCTAGATCCACAAACTACAACAGACCAGGTTTCAATGTGGATAGTTAATGCTATCTATGATGGATTAGTAAGGCAGCAGCCAGATGGAACTATTAAAAAAGGCTCTGGTCTAGCAGAAGATTGGACAATTAGTGAAGATGAATTAACTTATACATTTAAGCTAAAAGATGCTAAATGGTCTGACGGTACTCCGATAACTGCATATGATTTTGAATATGCTTGGTTTAGAGCTATAGATCCAGAAGTAGCATCAGAATATGCTTATCAGTTTTATCATATTGTTGGTGCAGAAGAATATAATACTGAGGTTATAACAGATAAAGAAAAAGTTGGCATTAAAGCATTAGATGAGAAGACATTAGAAGTAAAACTTTTAAGACCAACTCCATTCTTCTTGAGCTTAACATCCTTCGCAACTTATTTACCAGCTCAAAAAGCAGCTGTAGAAAAGTATGGCGATGAGTTTGCATCAGCTCCAGATAAAATGGTATATAGTGGACCATTTGTAATTGAATTATGGGAAAAAGAACAAAGATTATACCTAGCTAAGAACCAGGATTATTGGGACGCAGCTTCAGTTAAACTAGATAAAATAGAAGGAGACATGATTACAGATAATAACACTATGGTTAACCTTTATGAAACTGGTGGACTTGATGTAATCGCAGTTCCAGGAGAATTTATGGATAAATATAAGGATTCTCCAGAGTTTGGCTCAGCAGCAGATGCTACAACTTGGTACTTCCAATTTAATATGGAGGATAAATACTTCCAAAACCTTAATATTAGAAAAGCATTTGCTTATGCTGCAGATAGACAATCATTTGTTGATAATGTTCTAGCAAATGGCTCCATAGTAGCAGGAGGCTTAACACCACCATTGCTATTGGGAAAAGGTGGAAAAGACTTTGCGGAAAATCGTGGAGATTTAACATTACCTTTTGACCCTGCAAAGGCGAAGGAACATTTTGAATTAGGATTAAAAGAGCTTGGAATTACTAAAGCAGATTTTGAAAAGCACGTATCTATCGTAGCAGGTAATACTACTACATGGAATAGAATAACTCAAACATTCCAACAAATGTGGAAAGAGAATTTAGGAGTAGAAATTCCAATAGAAGAAATGACATTTGCTATGCGTCTTGAAAGATATAATAAGAAAGACTATACAATAAGTGTTGCTGGTTGGGGTGGAGACTATAACGACCCAATGACATTTATGGATTTATTTGTAACAAATGGCGGTAACAATGATGCATACTATTCAAGTCCAGAATATGATGCTGCTATTAAAAAAGCTATGGAAGGTGAAGGAGACGAAAGAATAGATGCTATGCTAGAAGCTGAAAAAGCATTAGCAAAGGATCTACCAATACATCCGCTATATCATCCAGCAAGGGTATTTGTACAAAGAGATTATGTTAAAGGCATTGCCAGATACGCAGTTGGTTGTGATACTGAATATAAATGGGCATATATAGAAGAGCATTAAAAGATATCAAAAAACAGCGATATGAAACATATCGCTGTTTTTTATGGAGATAATAAGTTTCTGTTTTAGAAGCTTTTGTTAAATGTTTATATACTGAATAGATTAAGGAGTAAAGAATAATAATACTATAGAGCTTTTATGATTTTGAATTATCTAAGCTTTTAGAACTAGTTTTATTTTTAAAATAGGGACATCCAGAAGATATATTTCCTGATGATATGATTATGTGGTTTAAGGTACATATTCCTTCATTTTCATAAATGCATTTTTCTGAGCAGTTTATACTCATTATTAAACAACTCCTTTTCTGAAACTAAACTTATTTTGCCCAACTGCTTATGCTATTATTTTTTAAAACAAAAAAAGAAGGTGATTATAGTATTTTTTCCAGATTTTATAGAAACAGAGGTCGTATACCACGTCGCTTGTATAACAGACCTTAAAAATATATTAAAAAACGGAATAAGGTATGATGACAAAGCTACATATTATAATAATTACCTAGAATTTCACAAATACATTAATTCCTTTAAGCCAAAGGCTATCCCGGACTGGGTAAATAGAGAAAAAGCTATATTTGCTAGCATGAATTATCCAAGAAATCATAATTGGCACTCCCATACTGCTGTGTTGGCTGTTAAAATAAATAAAAGAAAATGCTGGATTGCAAATGAGAATTTAGCAAACATGCTTTATGAGCCTTTTATTTTAAAAAGTATAAAAGGCTTTGAAGTGGCAAAGGAATACTTAGATAGTAAGGGTAAAGACGTTATAGCTCAATATTGGAACACCTCCTTAAGCTTTTGTGACAACTTAAGTCTAAGGCGTGATAAAGAAGTAGGATATGACGAAGAGGTTATGATATTTCATGACATAGAGCCTGAGGACATAACTCTTTTAAGAGTAATTTCTGATCATAGAACAATGACTGTAAAAGAATGCATAGAGCTTTACAAAGGTACATAAGCGGAAACAAATTATTATATACCTATAAAGTACATGGTCTATATTAAAAGAATATTACAAAATTCTAAATCGATTGACATAATATTTTACGAGATGATATATATATACTATACAGAGCAAAGAAAAATGTAAATATATGTAGAACTACTGTTTAAATATGTTTACATAATCACGAAATATTCTAAAAAGATTTAGGAGGTAGACTATGAAGAAATTAATTGCAGTTCTTATGGTGTTTGTTATGGTTATAGGAGTAGGAAATAGTGTAATAGCCCAAACTCAACAAGCATCTATGAAGGTTAGTATTAATGGCAAGCAGGTTAGTGTAGCTACTGCTAACGTAACATTTAATGGAGCACCTATTGAATCAGACATACCTCCAATGATTGTCAATGACAGGATATTAGTTCCTATAAGAGCTATAGGAAACCATCTAAATGCTGATGTAGGCTGGAATCAGGAAAGTAAGGAGGCTACTATAAAAACAACAAATCAAGAGATTATATTGAAGGTAAACAGTCCTATGGTTCTAGTAAATGGAGTACAAAAGGAAATACCCTATGGAATTCCAGCAATGCTAGTAAATGATGCAAGAATCATGGTTCCATTAAGATTTGTATCAGAAGTATTAGGATGTAATGTAGATTGGGAGCAAAGCACTAGGACAGGCATTATAACTACTTCTACAAATGAGATAACAGGCATTTCTGTTGAAAGCTCTCAAGATGGTAACCCTAAAATCATACTAACCACAAATGCTGCTATAGAATATAGTGAAAGGTTTATGTCAGAGCCGGATAGACTAGTTATAGATATAAACAATAGCAGGTTGAGCATTAGTGATAAAAGCATAGTGGATTCCAATGGTTTGGTACATATAAACGTAAACAAATCGCCTGTAAAAAGCGTAAGATTGGCTCAGTTTTCAGATAATCCTCAAATCATTAGATTAGTCATTGATTTAGATGGGAAAATAGATTACAATATTATAGCATCTGATGACGAGAAGTTAGTGACAATTTCATTTTTAAATAATGTAAAAAATATTAGCTCAAAGAGGATTAATGGTCGAAATGCTGTAGTTATAGAAAATACAGAGGAAGCTAAATATAATATGTTTAGACTTTCAAACCCAGAAAGAGTAGTAATAGATATTTTAGATTCGAAATTGTGGACAGACAGTCTTCAAATAGATGTGGACAATGAATTTATTCATAGGATTCGTTCTTCACAATTTAAACCTAATAATGGGTCTAACAATGATAAGATTGTAAGAGTAGTACTAGATATTAAAGAAATTGAAGAAAATGCAAATGTTATGGTAGATTATAGAAATAAAGACATTGTCGTATTTGTAGATGATGGGAACTATAAGAATATTGCTTATTCTAATGAAAGTAAGGATGAAGGCATCATAGAAATATCCTTAGAAAAAAATAGGGATTATGCAATTGACTACAATGAAAAAAGCAGACATATGGAAATCAAAATAGACAAGGATGCTGTAGATATAGAAAATGGAATAATGACAATAAACGATGAAAATATTTCAAGCATAATAGTAGATGAAGAGGAAGAATATAAAAAAATAACAATAAGCTTTAAAGGGAAAATAGATTATAATCTATCTTCAGAATTAGATAGCTCTATCATAAAAATACTATTTAAGAAGATAGAAGAAAACAATGGTTCTAAGCTTATTGTAATAGATGCAGGACATGGAGGAAAGGACCCTGGAACTACAGGGCCAATTTCTAAGGTAAAAGAAAAAGACCTAAACTTAAAAGTTGCATTAAAGCTTGATCGAAAGCTCAGAGAGCTAGGTTTTAGAACTATATTGACAAGGGATAAGGATGAATGGATAGACCTTTATGAAAGGGCAGATATTGCTAATAGAAATGACGCAGATGCGTTTGTTAGTATACACTTTAATTCAAATAAAGACAAAGAAATAGCAGGGATACAAACCTACTACTGTCCAGCCTTTAGTAGTGAGATGAAAGAGGGAGACAATTATCCTTTTGCTAAAGCTATCCATGATGCAATGCTAAGCGGTCTTAATTCTAAGGATAAGGACATTATCAAGAAACCGGAATTTGTAGTTGTTAGAGAAACTAAAATGGTTGCTGTGTTGTTAGAGCTTGGCTTTGTCACTAATCCAGCAGAAGAACAGCTTCTAATAACAGATGCATACCATGAAAAAGCAGCTCAAGCTATAGCTAATGGTATAGTGAAATACTTTAATGAAATAGGGAAATAATATAAAATGATAGTGTAACAGTAGTTTAACGGTAGTGTAACGATTGTTTAACTACTGTTCAACTATTGTTCAACAAGGAGGAAGTATATGGAGGCTATTTTAGGATATTTATTCATATTTGGAGCTAGAATAGTGGATGTTTCAATGTCTACTATTAGAATGCTTATGGTAGTACAGGGTAGGAGAAAGCAGGCAGCAATAATAGGATTTTTTGAAGTTATTGTTTATATAGTAGCATTAAATAGAGTTGTAAATGGTTTAACTAATCCAGGAAATCTACTAGCCTATGCATTAGGATATGCTAGCGGAAACTTTATAGGGAGCTACATAGAAGAAAAAATAGCCTTAGGTAATTTAACAGCTCAAGTCATATTAAAGGATGTTGCTAATAACAGTGAAAAAGAAATCAGTATTATAGACGAGCTTAGAGCTAATGGTTTTGGTGTAACGGTAATAGTAGGACAAGGAAAAGAAGGGCCCAAAAGCATATTAAATATTGGTCTGAAAAGAAAAGATTTAGATAAGCTTCATAAGTTACTTGCTAATCTTGACAAAGAGGCTTTTATAACAGTAAGTACAACAAAGCTTATCAGTGGAGGATATTTTCCAAATATTAAAAGAAAGTAGAATTCTACAAAGTTATCATAGTCTCTCTTTGTTTTTAATATACTTTATTAAGTAGTTTTAGCAAAGGGAGGGTAACTAATGTATATTAAAAGGTTGTTTATACTTGCAATAGTCTTAGTTTTAGCAGTGAGCTTATTTGGCTGTAAGACAATAGACACAATGAAGGATTTAATAACTAATGAAGATCCGGATATAGAGATAATAAGAAGTGATGAAGATGAAAACATTTTAGAAGATGCTAGTTTAAGGAACACAGTTCTTTATTATCAGAACGAAAATGGGTATTTAGTTCCTGTAAAAAGAAAAATTCCTTGGGAGGAAGGCATAGCTAAGGCTGCACTTAAAAACATTATGGATAGTCCAATTGTAAGAGAGGATATAGGAAGCATAGGACTAAACCCAATAATCCCGTCAGGCACAGAAATAATCGGCATGTCAATTAACCAGGATACGGGTCTTTGTAAGGTTGATTTCAGCAATGGAATAATGAACTGTCAATCAAAAAAAGATGAAGAAAACATGATAAAGGGTGTAGTATATACCTTAACAGAATTTGCAAACATCAAGGAAGTACAGATTATGATTGATGGAAAAATGGTATCAGAATTAAAATATGGAACAAAAATTAATACCCCTTTAGCTAGAAAGGATATAAATGTAGTAGAAAACCTTAAAGATGCAGCATCTAAAATAACTGTTTACTACAAAGGAACCAGCAATGGAGAATATGAATATTATGTTCCAGTAACAGTACCTACTTTAGCTCCTAATGCAGATATTAATACATCCCTTGAAATATTATTTGACGGGGCACCAGAACTTTCAGGGCTCTATACAGATATACCATATGGAGTTGAATTCCAAGGAGTAGAGATAAGCAATGGAGTAGCTTATGTAGATATAATAGCACAGGACATTAGCACATTATCTGAACAAACAGTATTCAATAAAATGGTTAAAAATATTGGATTGACCCTTAAAGAATTCTCTGGAGTTGAATATGTAGAAATTCTACTTGATGGTAAGACCGTAGAAGAAGCAGGATTAGACATAAACTCCCAAGATGCTATGCCTGTATTTGCAAATGAATATTAAAAACTACCACTTAGCTGGTAGTTTTTTTATCATCATTATAGAAAAAAAACAAAATCTTTGTTATTATATTGAATAGTAGGAAACAATAATACATGTAAAAATAATTGAGAGGCGATTATATGATTAGAGTAGATGGAAGAAATTATAACGAGCTTAGAAAGGTTAAAGTCACTAGAAATTATCTTAAACATCCTCAGGGGTCAGTTCTTATCCAAATGGGAGATACAAAAGTAATATGTACAGCTATGATAGAGGACAAGGTACCACCATTTTTAAAAGGTAGTGGTCTTGGATGGATAACTGCAGAATACTCCATGCTTCCTGGCTCAACTGGTTCTAGAAAGATTAGAGAATCCAGTAGAGGAAAGGTAGAGGGGAGAAGTCAAGAGATACAAAGATTAATTGGTAGGGCATTAAGATCTATAGTTAATTTAGAGGATGTAGGGGAAAGAACTATATGGATAGATTGCGATGTAATTCAAGCCGATGGTGGTACTAGAACAGCCTCCATAACAGGCTCTTTTATTGCATTAGCTGATGCATTTTATAAACTATATGAAGAAGGAATCTTATCCTACATACCGCTGAAAGGATTTTTATCTGCTGTAAGCGTTGGAGTTGTAGATGAAAAGCCTATGCTGGACTTATGTTATATAGAGGACTCAAATGCAAAGGTAGACATGAATGTAGTTATGACTAGTGATGGAGAATTTGTTGAGCTTCAAGGCACTGGAGAAAAATCTCCTTTTTCATTTAAGGATTTAAACGAGCTAATAGCCTTAGGACAAAAAGGTAATGAAGAGCTTATTAGCTTGCAAAAAGAAGCTCTTGGAGATATAAGTAACTTAATAGGCATGAACAAGCCAGAAAGAGGGGAAGCAGATGATGAGTGAAAAAATCCTTGTAGTTTCAACGGATAATAATCATAAAATATCAGAAATACAAGATATTATGAAGGACATGCCTATAAGAGTGTTGTCTAAAAAAGAAGCAGGACTTGGACATATTGAAGTTATTGAGGATGGTAGTACTCTTGAGGAAAATGCAATAAAAAAGGCTTTAGAATTAGCTAAAAAAACAGACGCAATAGTTATAGCAGATGATACAGGTCTTTTTGTTGATAAGCTTCATGGGGAGCCTGGAGTTTATTCATCCAGATATAGTGGGGAAAGTGCAACCTATAGCGATAATAATATAAAGCTATTAAAAGAACTTGGAGGTATTCCTTTAGAGGAAAGAACAGCAAAGTTTAAAACTGTAATTGCAATAGTACTAGAGGATAAAAGTATAAGAACAGTTTGTGGAGAGTGCATCGGAAGGATAGGCTTTGAGCTAAGGGGAGAAAATGGCTTTGGCTATGACCCTTTATTTATTGTTGATGGCTATGATAAAACTTTTGCAGAGCTTGGGGATGAAGTAAAAAACAAAATCAGTCATAGAGCAAAAGCATTATTTAATTTAAAGGAAGAGTTAAAAAACATTATAGAGGACGAGGAAAATGAAGGTAGCGGTAATAAGTGATACACATGGATATATAGATAGCTGTATAGGAGCATTAAGGAAAATAAAAAATATAGATTTGATTTTACATTTAGGTGACTATTCAAAGGATGTAGTAGGTATAAGAAATGGAGTTGAAGTAGAAGTTATCAATGTCAAAGGGAATTGTGATGTTTATGATAATCATACTTTAGACGATAGAATTCTTGAAATAATGGGGAAAAAAATATTTATGACTCATGGAGACCTATATAGAGTAAAGCATGGGCTTAATGATATATATTATAGGGCAAAAGAGCTAGGAGCAGCTGTTGCATTATTCGGTCATAGTCATATGCCAACAGCTGTAGAACATGATGGAATACTTTTTCTGAATCCTGGAAGCCCATCTTTACCTAGAGGTGGTACTCATAAAAGTATAGGTCTTTTACACATAGATGAAGATAGCATAAGAGGAGAAATAATTTATATATAATTAATAAAAGGCTTACCATTGACTTATACGCCTAATAATGATATATTAATTATTGTTAGTGACAAATTACTAAACTATCGATTACCAACTGAAGCGTGCAAAGGTAAAAGAACAATGACCTTTGCGGGTGTAGCTCAGTGGTAGAGCACCGGCTTCCCAAGCCGGCTACGAGGGTTCGATTCCCTTCACCCGCTCCAAGAACCTAAAATTAGGTTTTATAATCGCAAAAAACACTAAAGCATATTTTGAATTTCATCATAACAAGTAACAAATTTAATATCGTGGTGGGTATAGCTCAGCTGGTTAGAGCGCCAGATTGTGGCTCTGGAGGTCGTGGGTTCGAATCCCATTATTCACCCCAAATCTTACTATAAATCGATTGAGATTCTTCCTATAAAGACTAAAATAGATTCTTTTGACTTATTGTTATAAAGATAATAGTATTTTAGCATACTTTCCATAGATTAAACCACATTCAAAACTCATATCATAGCAAGAAAATACAATTATTGAACAAAATATAATCATATTAAGTGTTCATTTGTTTGTATCCTATCATTGCTGAATAAATCATAATTTAATTTTTGCTATACCTGATATTACTGTAATATGTATAATCAACAAACTATTCAAGCGTATCAATATATTTTGGTTTTGAAGAGTTGTTAGATTATAAAAAATATTGCATAACTTAATTCTAGATAAACGTGTTTAAGTATATACCTATTTTAAACATTAGTTTTGTCATACTTTTTAATGTATTTATATCCCATATAAGGGAAAAACAGCTACTTTAACATATTTAAATTTACTATTTATGCTTGTTGCAAAATTCTGCAACGGGCTAGTAATAAAAAAAAGGGGGAAAAATTATGTTAAAGAAAAAAATAGTGTGGTTAGTTATTGCTATGTTGATAATTTCTTTAATAGCAACTGGCTGTAACTCTACTACAACATCAGGCAAAGGAGGAAAGGATACTCTTACTGTTGCTCAAGGTGCTGACCCTAAGTCCTTTGACCCGCATGCAACAAACGATCAACCTTCATCCAGGATAAGCAAGCAGATTTACAGTAGACTTGTTGAAGCAAATGAAAAGATGGAAATCATCCCAGGGCTAGCTGAATCTTGGAATAAGATTGATGATTTAACATGGGAATTTAATCTAAGAAAAGGTGTTAAATTCCACAATGGAGAAGAGTTTAAAGCAAATGATGTTAAGTTTACATTAGAAAGAATGAAGGCTTCACAAACTGTAGCTCATATACTAGGACCAGTTGAAGAAATAAAAATTGCAGATGATTATAAGGTGCTTATTAAAACATCTGAACCATTTGCTCCTTTACTAGCTCATTTATCTCATACTGCATCATCAATACTAAATGAAAAGGCTGTAACTGAAGCGGGAGAGGATTATGGTCAACATCCAATTGGAACAGGCCCATTTAAGTTTATTCAATGGGATGCTGGTGATAAAGTAATAATAGAAAGATTTGATGAGTATTTTGGAGGACCAGCAAAATTAAAAACTGTCGTATTTAGAAGTATTCCAGAAGGAACTAACAGAGCAATAGGACTAGAAACTGGTGAGATTGATATAGCATATGATATTGACCCTATTGATAAAGAAAAGGTTAAAACTCATAATAACCTTGAATTAATCGAAGGACCTTCTCTATCAAGTCAATACATAGGATTTAACATTAATAAAGAACCATTTAATAATGTTAAAGTAAGAAAAGCGTTGAATCATGCAATAAATGTTCAAGAAATAATAGATGTAGTGCTAGAAGGTGCAGGACAGAAAGCGAATTCACCTTTGGCAGATATGGTATTTGGACACAACCCAGATATTAAAGGATACGAATATAATGTTCAAAAGGCTAAAGACTTATTAAAAGAAGCTGGGTATGAAAAAGGATTTAAAACTACTATATGGACTAATGAGAACCCTGTAAGAGTTCAAATTGCAGATATAGTCCAAGCTCAGCTTAAAGAAGTTGGAATTGATGTGAGTATAGAAGTTGTTGAATGGAGTGCATACTTAGACAGAACTGCTAATGGTGAACATGATATGTTTATACTTGGGTGGGTAGCCGTAACAGGAGATGCTGACTATGGCTTATATGCTCTATTCCATAGCTCACAACATGGTAGCTCCGGAAACAGAACCTTCTTCTCAAATCCAACTGTAGATAAGCTACTTGATGAAGGGAAAACTACTGTAGACTCAAATAAGAGATTAAAAGCATATAAGGAAGCCCAAGAAATTATTGTTGAGGAAGCTCCACAATTATTCCTTTATTTTGCAACGCAAAATGCTGGTGTACAAAAGAATATTAAGGGCTTTACATTACACCCTGCAGGACACCACTCCGTGTACGATGTAAGCTTTAAGTAATTATCAGATATTTAGAAGCAGTCTTAGAAAAAGTGGGACCACGCTAGGTCCTGCTTTTCTATTATTGTAGAGATTATCTAAATGCACAATCTAGAGGAGGGAAAAAATGGCTAAATATATTCTTAGAAGAATACTTCTTTTAATACCAGTAATTTTAGGAGTAACTTTTATAGTATATAGCATAATGTACTTTACTCCCGGAGATCCAGCCCAAATTATGCTGGCAGAAAATGCACCAAAAGAAGCTCTAGAACAGTTGAGAGAGGACATGGGGTTAAATGATCCTCTTATAGTTCAATACTTTAGATATATAAAGAATGCATTAAAAGGTGATTTTGGGAGGTCATACACAACTAAAAGGGAAGTTTTTAAAGAAATTTTTTCAAGATTTCCAGCCACATTAAAGCTTACAATTGCAGGAATGATATTGGCTATATTAATTGGTATACCTGTAGGTATAATTTCTGCTACAAAGCAATATTCACTTACGGATAGTGTCAGTATGATATTAGCTTTGTTAGGGGTATCCATGCCAAACTTTTGGCAAGGTCTAATGTTAATATTGATATTTTCAGTGGGTTTTGGACTACTACCTTCTTCAGGGGCAGATAGTTTCAAACACTTGATATTACCTGCACTAACCTTAGGGACAAGCGCAGCAGCAATAATAACCCGGATGACTAGATCCTCTATGCTTGAAGTCATTAGACAAGATTATATTAGAACTGCAAGAGCAAAAGGCGTTCTTGAAAAAAAGGTAATTAATAGGCATGCGTTGAAAAATGCACTTATACCTGTAGTAACAATTGTTGGCTTGCAGTTTGGCTCTTTATTAGGTGGAGCTGTACTTACTGAAACTGTATTTTCTTGGCCTGGTGTGGGCAGATTCATGGTTGAAGCCATTAGATCTAAAGATACACCCACCGTACTAGGCTCTGTTATTTTCATATCAGTAACTTTTAGCATAGTAAATCTTTTTGTAGATATATTATATGCTTTTATAGACCCAAGAATTAAGTCTCAGTATAAATAGATAACAAATACAGATTGGTGTAAGTATTGCAAAAAGGAGGTATGACAATGTCTAATGTTGCTTTAAAGGATGACTCTAAAACAGAACAACAAACAGTTGAAAATAGTAGAAACAAAAAAAGGAGCCAATGGAGAGAGGTATGGAGAAGATTAAAGAGAAATAAAATGGCTATGGTAGGCTTAACCATATTAATAATATTGATTCTATTAGCAATTTTTGCAAATGTAATTGCCGATTATGATGAGGTAGCAATAAAGCAGAATACATCCATAAGGCTTCAGGGACCAAGTAGAAATCATTTGCTAGGTACTGATGAATATGGTAGAGATATGTTTGCCAGAATGATACACGGGGCAAGGGTATCTTTGCAAGTAGGAATTGTAGCGGTAAGCATATCAATTTTAGTAGGTGGTATTTTCGGTGCCATTGCAGGATTTTATGGAGGAAGACTTGATAATATAATAATGAGAGTGATGGATATATTTTTAGCCATACCAAGTATACTACTGGCTATAGCAATAGTTTCAGCAATGGGCTCAAGCTTATTCAACCTCATGGTAGCTATAGGTGTTTCCTCTGTGCCATCCTATGCTAGAATAGTCAGAGCTTCTGTATTAACTATTAAAGACCAAGAATTTGTTGAAGCTGCAAGAGCTATAGGAGCAAGTGATGTTAGAATAATTTTACGTCATGTAATACCAAATGCGTTAGCGCCTGTAATTGTTCAAGGGACTCTTGGAGTTGCTGGTGCAATACTATCTACTGCTGGACTTAGCTTTATTGGTTTAGGTATTGAAAGACCTGCACCTGAATGGGGCTCTATGCTAGCTGGAGGTAGGAAATACATAAGAGATGCATGGCATATTACCACGTTTCCTGGGCTAGCTATCATGATAACTATTTTAGCATTAAATCTACTGGGTGATGGTCTTAGAGATGCGCTAGATCCAAGGCTTAAGCAGTAAAAGGGGGGAGCTATATGGAACTATTAAATATTAAAAACTTGCACATACATTATATTACTGAAGATGGAGTAGTTAGGGCAGTAAATGGTATAGACATTACCCTTAACAAGGGTGAAACCCTAGGCTTAGTCGGTGAAACAGGAGCAGGTAAAACCACTACTGCCTTAGGAATCTTGAGACTTGTTCCTAATCCACCTGGTAAGATAATTAAGGGTGAAATATATTTTGAAGATAATGACTTATTAAAGCTTTCAGAGGAAGAAATGAGAGGAATTAGAGGTAATAAAATTTCTATGATTTTTCAAGATCCTATGACTTCTCTGAATCCTGTAATGACAGTAGGTGATCAAATAGCAGAAGTTATAGAAATTCATCAAAATGCATCTTATAAGGAAGCGCTTGAAAAAGCTAATGATATGCTAGAATTAGTAGGTATACCTAGCCAAAGAGCTATGGACTATCCGCATCAATTTTCAGGGGGAATGAAGCAAAGAGTTATAATAGCCATAGCTTTAGCTTGTAATCCGCAGCTATTAATAGCAGATGAGCCTACAACGGCACTAGATGTTACTATACAAGCCCAAGTTCTTCATATGATGCAAAAATTAAAGAAAGAGTTTGACACATCTATGCTTCTTATTACTCATGATCTGGGGGTAGTGGCAGAGGTTTGTGATAGAGTAGCTATAATGTATGCAGGAGAAATCGTTGAAACTGCTACAATAGAACAGCTATTTGAAAATCCTAAGCATCCTTATACAGTAGGGCTTTTTGGCTCTATACCTAACCTAGACGAAGATGTTGAAAGATTAACACCTATAAGGGGCTTAATGCCAGACCCAACTAATTTGCCAACAGGCTGTAAATTCCATCCAAGATGTCCAAATAGAAGAGACGAATGTGAGACAATTGAGCTAAACATTTCAGAAGTTGAAGAAGGACATATGGTTAGATGCATTTTATATGAAGATGTATTAGAAGCAAAGGGGGATTTTTAATATGGAAAAGATTTTAGAAGTTAAAAACCTGAAGAAATATTTTAAAACTCCCAAGGGAATGCTTCACGCAGTAGATGGAGTAGACTTATGGATTAATAGGGGACAAACCTTAGGTATTGTTGGCGAGTCTGGTTGTGGAAAATCAACTATGGGAAGAGTTGTTTTAAAGCTTTTACCTGCAACAGATGGAAACATTTTATTTGAAGGAAAAGATATAGGCGAAGTTAAAGGACAGAGACTAAGAGAGTTAAGAAAAAAAATGCAGATTATATTCCAGGACCCTTTTTCATCTCTAAATCCTAGAATGAGTGTAAGTGAAATAATTGGTGAACCACTTATCATTCATAAGGCGATAAAAGGTAGAGTAGAACTAGAAAAGAAAGTTGCTGAGCTAATGGGAATAGTAGGTTTAGCAGATAGACTAATAAACACCTATCCACATGAGCTAGATGGAGGAAGAAGGCAAAGAATTGGGATAGCTAGAGCACTAGCTCTTAATCCTAGCTTTATAGTATGTGATGAACCTGTATCTGCTTTAGATGTATCCATACAAGCACAAATATTAAACTTGATGCAGGACCTACAAAAAGAATTAGGACTTACATATATGTTTATTACTCATGATTTATCTGTTGTAAAGCACATATCAGATGATATAGGGGTTATGTATGTAGGCAAAATGGTAGAAAAGGCACCATCAAAGAAGCTATTTCAAATGCCATACCATCCATATACAAAGGCATTATTATCTGCAATACCAGTGCCTAGCTTAAAGCATAAAAGAAAGGTTGTTTTGCTAAAGGGAGAGATAGCTTCTCCTATTAGCCCAAAACCAGGATGCAGATTTGCCGCAAGATGTCCTTACGCTGGGGATAAGTGTCATGTTGAAGAGCCTCAATTAGAGCAAATTGCACCTGAACATTTAGTTGCATGCCATTATGTTAGAGCCATAAATGGAATATAGATAACAAATATGAATATTACGGGAATCTAAACTGGATTTTGCTAGTTTATACAAGGGATAAGCTATATTAAGGACAAAGTTTCTTAGCATGAGACGAAAAAATTTTAATAGCTTACGGGAAGAAATGCTTTGAGACTTTGTCATATTTTGATAAAATATGATATAGTATTATATTATATTTAAAATACAAGGAGTGACAACAAATGAAAAAACTAAGGAGTAAGCTAAAAGACGTAGAAGGTGGAAAGGTACTAGATGTAGCAACTAGGGATGGAGCATTTATTATGAAGCTTAAAGACGGGCTTAAAAGCTATACTGAAATAATAGGTATAGATAATGATGAAGAGATAATTGAGAAAAACAATAAAACAAATACTTATCCTAACATAAAATACTTGGTGATGGATGCAGAAAACATGGATTTTGAAGATAATACCTTCGATATGGTGTGCATGTCAAATACCCTTCATCATTTACCTAATAAGAATAAAATGCTTTCTGAAATGAAAAGAGTATTAAAACCAGGCGGTATATTTATTATAAGTGAACTATTTAGTGAAGAACAATCACCTGCTCAGATGACACATGTAATGCTACATGAACTAGGGGGACTTATAGATACATTGTTAGGAGAACATCATAGTAAGACACTTAAAAAGCAGGAAACAATTGATTTAATTAAAAATATGGGAATACAAATAGATGAGATTTTTGAAGATTATGAAACTGACGAGGGGATACATAAGAGATTAATTGAAAGAGTTCATAAGCTACCACAAAAAGTAGCTAAGATTAAGGATTATCCTGAATTTGATAAATTTATGAAAATGGCTGAAGATGTAAAGAAAAACTTTGACAACTTTGGCATAGAAAGAAGCACACAGCTAGTTATTATGGGTAGATTATAGGAAAGTAAAGTATATTGTAAATAGGATTGTAATATGTTATTATTTTAAAGGCAGATACTTGCCTTTAAAATAATAACATAGGAACTATTAAAAATATTATTATACACCCGTAGCTCAACGGATAGAGCACCTGACTTCGGATCAGGGTGTTGGGGGTTCGAGTCCTCTCGGGTGTGCCATAAAGACCTTGTGATTATAAATTACAGGGTTTTATTACTTCTTATGCTCCTCCCTATATTCTGCTATAAGTAAATCAACCATTCTCCCATAGCTTTTTATACCATCCTTCTGATTATTAGATTTCAGGTAAGTATTGTTTACTTTATTAGAGGCTTTTTCTATAGGACCTTCAAATCTTTTCCAATACTCATTCATAGCTATTAAGTCCTTTTTAAGCTCTGGGCTGTACCTGTTATTCAGCTCATAGTATGCTTCTATATCGCTGCTGTATAATGCGTTCATAGAATGAATAAGGGCAAGTAAGTATCCTGAATATTGAAAATCTACATCTGGGTGTAGCTTACAAGCTAGATAAGCTATATAATTTGCTTCATCTTCACGAGCAAATCCCCTTTGATGTGCCATTTCATGTGTAGCAGTAGAAGGAATAGATACATATGGAATATGGACATTAACATTTGCTTCTGCAGTAAAGGGAAAATATATTCCTGTTATGCCAGTGTAGGACATACCCTTAGAAAAAAGCACAGCCTTGGGAGTCCCGTATTTACCATCCAGCACTGGATATAGCTGGCCTACTTTATCATAACCCTTATAAGCTCTTTTTAAAGTCTGAGAATATGTATCTTTATTTAAGTTCTGGCTATTTAGGTCTAGTTCCTTTCTTAAGCTGTTTGTTTCCTCTATTAAATTTATACAAAGGGACTTAAGCTCATTTATAGATGCAGGCTTAGTATCTAGTCCGATTATTTTGGAGAGTGGTAATCTATAATAATTTAATCCCCATAGGATGATAAATGCAAAATAAACAACGCTTATAGCAATGATTACATTTTTGAAATGTCTGTAGAAATTCTGTAGACTAATATGGCGTGTAATTATTTTAATCAGTATCTTAATTGCATAGATAAGAATAAATAAAAAAGTAAAAATCACTATAAATTCTCCTAGAGAAAAGGGAACGATTCCCGTTACATTGCTTAAAAATATACCTATGTATCGGTATATTCCATTTGAGTATAGCTTCTCAACCAGGTGTGGATTTTTGAGAGACAAAGATACTAAAATAGCTCCCATAGGTGCTAATACTACGAGCCAAAGACTGTTAATACCTTTCTTTTTTTTCAACAGAATCACCCTTTTTCTGGACTAAAATTCTAATTATAATTATAATACAATTATAGCAGATAGAGATAAAGTTACATAAATATTTTGTAAATGCTAAGATTATATCTGTATTTACCTTGGAGAGAAGTTTTTCTTTGAAAAGCCAGACTTAAATAAGCTAAGGGATTAATAAATGAAACTGTTTTGTAAAATATTAAATAAAAGAAATATTAAAACCTGACAGGTATATGTCAGGTTTTTTATGTTATATTTAACTTAAATTGGATGTGCGTAAAAATTAGGAGGACTAATTAATGAAGAGTGAAAAAGATTTAAAGGAACTGTTGTTATATATTAGAGATAGTGCTTGGTCAATTCCAGAAGAAATAAATAAGTATGAATTATCATATGAAATGATGTGGAAAATTGGAAGCGTAGACTCAGAGTTAAGGGATGGTCTTATTTTAGAGCTTCTTTTTAGAATGATAGTAAATAATGAATTAACGGATAAGGAAGTAAAAGGGCTTCTAGAATTATCCTTAAGTGAAGGACATTTATTCTATAATATAGGAGAAAAAAAAGATGATTCCATATTTAATAGAACCTTTACTATGCTAATCATAGGAGGGATTATATATAGACACAATAAAGGCGAAGAGAAGATATTCACTGAGGAAGAAATAAAAAGAGTACATAGAGAAATATTGAAATATGCAAGAGAGGAAAAAGATTTAAGAGGATATGTAGAAAATAAAGGCTGGGCACACTCAGTAGCGCATACAGCAGATGCATTAAAGGAAATTGCATTGTGTGAAGAACTAAATAACCATGAGCTAATGGAAATATTAGAAGCAGTAAAAGAGAAGATATGTATACATGAATATGCATACATAAATCTAGAGGATGAGAGGCTAGTAAGTGTAGTTATAAATATAATCCAGAGAAGAGTGCTTCATAATGATGAAATTATAAACTGGATAAAGGATTTTAAAAATATTAATAAGACAGGACTGCCTGAAAGAGATCAGTATTTAGTGGGTAATCAAAGGAACTTTCTATCTGCATTATATTTTAGGCTGAAAAGAAGAAATGAATCAAAGGAATTTTTTGATGCAATAGAAGAAGTGCTAAATGAGACGACTTCTAAAGCATTTAAGTAATTAATCAGTTTTTCCCCAAGCTTTCTGAAAGCCACAAGTCTATATGAGCAAATCATAGCTCTATTCCTCAGAGCTGTTGTTTTCAGAAACTTATAACTTTACTCCCTCTTTTATCATTCGGAGAGGGAGTCTTTTATTTTTGTGGGATATGAAGGGAGGAAACGATTTATGGAGAATATTAACAAAAAGGTGGTTTGTTCATTGGTATTAGGGTTAAAGTGTAGATTTTAGGGGGATAAATTGTGAAAAAGCTTGAGCGATTAGTAGGCATTATATACGCACTTAAACAGAATAAAAGGCTGACAGCGAAGGAAATAGGGGATATTTTTGAGGTAAGCGAGAGGACTATTTATAGGGACATAGAGGCATTATGTCAGATGAATGTTCCTATTATTGCACTTCAAGGCTTTAGTGGCGGATATGAAATTAACGAAAGCTACTTTGTTCCTACAATAGCTTTTTTAGAAAATGAAGTATTGTACTTGCTCATTTGCTTAAAGCTAGGTGAGATAATAAAAGTACCAAATATGAAGGAGGATTATGAGTCTCTTAAATATAAGCTTTTAAATATTCTTGATGAGGATAAAAAGGAAAGATATCTGGATTTGTTATCTAGAATTATTCTAGGAATAAATAAAATATATCCAGAAAACTATAAGCCAGATGTAACTAAAAAGATAATTGAAAGCTTTTTTGAATATAGAGATTTAACAATAGAGTATTATAATCCTAAAAAAGATGAATGCATAGAAAGAATGATTACTCCCTATACCTTAAGCTTTTATAGTGGAGGATGGTACATAGAAGCATATTGCCACTTAAGGAAATCAAAGAGATTATTTAGAATTGATAGAATAAAAAGCATAGGGATTTCTGAGAAGGTGCATCCTAAATCCTTTATAGACGAATACTTAAAAAATGTTGATAGGAAAAAAGATACTAAAGAAGTTAACTTAGAAATGGATAGATTTTTATATGAAACTGTGAAGAATGATCGTATGTTCATCCATGCAGAAAAAAAGCTTAAGGAAGATAAAGTAAGATTAAAATTTTATACAGATGATATGGATGAAGTTATTAATTTAGCATTTCAAAATTATCAAGAAATAAGGATTATTGAACCTAAGTCCTGCATTCATATTTTAAAGACCATGTGTAAAGAAATATTAGATAAGTATTGAAACAAAGCCTACACTACTCAATGGAGTAATGGAGGCTTTTAATATTTGGATTATTGTAAAATTTCTTTGAACACAGATATAGTGTGCTCTATATCATCCTTTGATATATATTTATGAGTAACAAACCTAATTCTGCTACTATTTATATCTGATGCAAGTATTCCCTTTTCTTTTAATTTGTCAACTAAGCTATAGCTACTGTATTTGGGGGAACTTATATCTACCATTACAATATTTGATTGAACAGTATCCATACTTATGTGGATGCCTTCTATATATTTAAGACCTTTTGCTAGAAGCTTTGCGTTTCCATGGTCTTCGGAAAGCCTTTGAATCATATCAGTAAGAGCGATAATCCCTGCTGCGGCTAGAATACCAGCCTGTCTCATTCCTCCACCAAGCATTTTTCTATATCTCCTAGCCTTGTCTATAAAATCCTTACTTCCTGCAAGTATTGAACCTACTGGAGCACATAATCCCTTAGATAAACAAAACATTATACTATCACAATATTTTGTAATATCTCTTACATCACAGCCTAATGCTGTACTAGCATTAAATACCCTAGCCCCATCTAAATGAATAGGTAAGCTATATTTTCTTCCTAATTCATAAATTTCCTCCATAGCCTCTAGGGGGACTACAATACCTCCAGCCATGTTATGAGTATTTTCTATGCATATAAGTCCTGTTTGAGGATGATGGATATCTTTATCCGTAACAATTGCTTTTTCTACGTCACCTGCACTCATTATTCCATTATCTCCCTTTACAATTCGAGGCTGTACACCTGATAAAAAAGCAATCCCTCCAGCTTCATAATTATAAATATGTGATCTTTCCTCTAGGATTATTTCATCTCCTCTTTGCGTATGGCAAAGTACTGCAAGCTGATTCCCCATAGTTCCACTGGGAACGAATAAGGCTGCTTCTTTACCCACTAATTTGGCTCCCATTTCTTCTAGCTTGTTAATTGTAGGATCTTCCCCATATACATCATCACCTAATTCTGCATTTAACATTGCCTGTCTCATTTCTACTGTAGGCTGGGTTAAGGTGTCGCTTCTAAAATCAATTACTCTCATAAAATCATCTCCTAGGTTAAGGTTTGAAGATATTATATACCAACTGTAGTTATGAGTAAAGACATCAGCTTTTATTCTAAGATGAAAAGTAAATTATTAGTATTGTTTTTACACAAAATAATAATGTATAATGTTATCTAGTATTTACATGTAGAATAGAAGGCTTGGTGAAAGGATTATGGAAAGACTAGAGAATAGAGATATTAGAAATCATATTTTTAAATTAGCTATACCAGCAATAATGGAGATGACACTTCATACCCTTGTATGGACAGCAGATATGGCAATGGTAGGTAGACTAAATCCTGCTTCAATATCAGCGGTTAATCTGGGTGCGCAGATAATGTTTACCATAAGCAATATTTTTGGAGCACTTGGAATAGGCGCTACAGCTATGGTATCTAGGCAAATAGGGGCAAAAAACAGAGAGGAAGCTGAGGATATTGCAGCACAAGCAATAGGGATAGGCTTTATTATTAGTTTTATTATTGGCACACTAGGAATTTTATCTGCAAAGGGTGTGTTCAACTTAATATTAGATGACCCTAAGGTAATATCTTTAGGAAGCAGTTATTTAAGAATTGTTTTTATAGGGGCCTTCTTTTTAATACCCCTACAGATAGGTAATTCTATTTTGAGAGGTTCAGGAAATACAGTGGTTCCGCTCATATCTGCAGCCGTTGCCAATGCATTTAATATAGTGGGGGATTATGTACTAATATTTGGGAAGTTTGGATTTCCAGAGCTAGGAGTTAAAGGGGCTGCCATAGCAACTGGAGGAGCACAGATATTAGGTGCAATTATAACCTTTACATTCTTGATAAGAGGCAAATCTGGAGTTAAGCTCCATATTAGCAAAGTATTTAAATTAAATAAAGCTAGATTCAAGAGCATAATTGATTTAAGTGTACCTGCTACCCTTGAAACATTCATGAACGAAGGAAGTAGATTATTATCATCATTTTGGACAGCTCAATTAGGCACAGTTGCCTTTGCCGCACATTCATTAGCTAATGCAGCCGAATCTATATCCTTCATGCCAGGCTATGGATTTGCAGTGGCTACCACTACAATGGTAGGTCAAAGCTTAGGTGCTAAAAATATAAAAAGAGCAGAAATCAGTGTTAAAAAATCAGTAATTTATTCTTCATTATTGATGGGTACAGTTGCCTCTGTCTTTTTAATTTTACCTTATGGAATTATGAGGCTTTTTAGTAATGATTTAGAAACAGTAGCCTTAGCCTCAAAGTGCTTACGAGTAGCTGCAGTAGAGCAGATACCTATTGCAATAGCTATGTCTGTTTCGGGAGCTCTTAAAGGTGCTGGAGATACTAAGGGTCCTTTTAAAATATCCTTAGTTACAAATCTTGCAGTAAGACTTCCTCTAATCTTTACTATAGTTTATATACTGAAATGGAATATAGTATTTGTTTGGTGGGCTACTTCCATACAATTTATTGTAGAGGCTATTTTGATGATAATAAGATATAAAAAAGGACGATGGAAGTCTATAAGGATATAAAAAATATTTAAGTAGAAATTTTCTGTTCTTTATAAAAAAGAGCTAGATGCAGCAGCCTAAGACCAAGTTTCAAAGTACTCACTCTCCAAGCCTTGATGCCTTTAGATTTACTCTATACTTTAAGACTTGGTCTATAGCCTTAATGCAATCTTTTTTCATTATTCTAGCTTAGTATTATTATTGTCATTTATAGGGTGGACTTTATTATTAAGAACTTGATTATTTTCTAAAACATTTTCCATATCCTTAAAGCCAACTATGTCAGGAATAATTCTTTTCCTAATCACATTTTTTTCACGAAAGCCATCAATTTTATTATTGAATTTCATATTCTCACCTCTTTTCTCATTAGTTTTCACTTTGTTTTAGTTTGTTCTAATCCCGAAATATTATGCTTTTAAAGAATAAGCCTAATAATCCTTGCAAAGTATCCATTTTTTCAATACTATAATAATTATAGAAATTAGATATGATAGTGGGTTGATTATTATGGCTATAAAGCAAGAAATAAAAATATCTGTTCGAAATTTAGTTGAATTTATACTAAGATCTGGAGATATAGATTCAGGCTTTGTTCGTAGTAGCAACAGGGCTGTGGAAGGCACTAGAATACACAAAAAAATACAAGGCTCTAGTGATGAAAGCTATGAGCCAGAGGTTACTTTAAAATATGAAATAGAATACAATAACTATGTTTTGGCAGTTGAAGGTAGGGCAGATGGAATCATCAAAGAAGGTGATGTAATAACCATAGACGAAATAAAAAGCACTACAGCACCTATTGAAATAATAGATGAAGACTTTAACCCGCTTCATTGGGCACAGGCAAAATGCTATGCTTTTATTTACGCAGATGAGAATAGCCTTTCCAATATAAATGTTCAGCTAACATATTATAATATAGATACAGATGAGATTAAGTATATAGTCAAAGAATATACCTTTGAAGAGTTAAGGGAGTTTTTCTTACGTTTAATTCAAAAGTATTCCATATGGTTAGAGCTTCAATATCAATGGGATATTGAAAGAGATGAATCTATAAAAAACTTAAACTTCCCCTATGAAAGCTATAGAAAAGGACAGAGAAAATTAGCTGTAGCAGTATACAGGACTATTGTAAATGAGAAAAAGCTTTATGCCCAAGCTCCTACAGGAATAGGAAAAACCATATCTACAGTATTTCCAGCAGTTAAGGCAATGGGGGAAGGGCATATTTCAAAAATATTCTATTTGACAGCCAAAACTATTACACGTACCGTTGCTCAGGATGCGTTTGCTTTAATGAGGCAAAATAAACTTAGACTAAAGACAGTCACTATTACAGCTAAGGAAAAAATATGCTTTAAAGAAAAAACAAACTGTAGCCCTGATGTGTGTGAATATGCTAAGGGACATTTTGACAGGGTAAATGCTGCAATACAAGATATATTGAAAAATGAAGATGATTTTAATAGAGAAACAATAGAAAAGTATGCAAAGACACATTGGGTATGCCCCTTTGAATATTCTTTAGACCTGACTATCTGGGCAGATGCTGTAATTTGTGACTATAATTATGTTTTCGACCCTAGGGTACAGCTTAAAAGATTTTTTGCTGAAAAGGGAGGAGATTATGCTTTTTTAATTGATGAAGCTCATAATCTAGTAGATAGGTCAAGAGAAATGTTTTCAGCAGAGCTTTATAAAAAGCCTTTTTTAGATTTTAAAAAAGGGGTGAAAAATACTTATCCTAAGCTATCTAAGGCTCTTAATAAGGTTAATCAATATATGCTAAGCTTAAAAAAACTATGTGAAAATGAAGAGTACTATATTAAAGAGGAATTAGATAATGATATATATTACCTCCTAAGAAAATTTATTAGTGAATGTGAGGAATATTTAATAAAAGAGCAAGGCACCGAAATAAATGAGGACTTTTTAAAATTATACTTTGATGCTATTTCCTTCACAAGAATATATGAGATATATGATGAAAGGTATATTACCTATGTAGAAAAAGTCAATGATGACGTGAAAATAAAGCTATTTTGCCTTGACCCATCTAAATTATTAAGGGATACATTAGTGAAAGGAAAGTCTGCTGTATTTTTTTCAGCAACCTTATTACCTATGGAATATCATCATAACATACTAGGTGGTGACGAAGACGACTATAGGATATATTTAGATTCTCCTTTTCCAGATAGGAACAAATGCGTACTAATAGGAGACAATATTTCCACTAGATATAAAGAAAGAGATAAGAGCTACACTCATATAGCTCAATATATTAATTCAGTATTAATGGCTAAGTCAGGAAACTATTTAATATTTTTTCCATCATACAAATACATGAATTCAGTATATGATGTTTTTACCCACAAGTATCCAGAGCTGCAAGCATATATCCAATCACCTAATATGTCTGAAGATGAAAGAGAGGATTTTTTAAGCTTATTTAGAATAAATCCTCAGGGGAATACTATAGGCTTTTGTGTCTTAGGTGGAGTTTTTTCTGAGGGGATAGATCTGAAGGAAGATAGATTAATAGGAGTTATAGTTGTTGGAGTAGGATTACCTCAGATTTGCCTAGAAAGAAATATAATTAAAGATTATTTTCAGAATAAAAACAATTTAGGCTTCGAATATTCTTATATGTATCCAGGAATGAACAAGGTACTTCAAGCTGCAGGCAGATTAATCCGTACTGATGATGATAAGGGAATTATACTTCTTATTGATGAAAGATTTTCTTATAAGACTTATCAAGGTCTCTTACCCAAGGAATGGTTTCCAAATATAAGAACAACAAACAATAATATAGTCAAATATCTAGACGAATTTTGGGATAGACATGGCTAGAAGCATATAAATGCTGCTGTTTATTTCCAAAAAAAATTTTTTAAAATAGTGTTGACATTAATTCTATACGTGGTATAATAGATTTTGTCGGTAAGATAATTTAAAATATGCGGGAGTGGCGGAACTGGCAGACGCGCTAGACTTAGGATCTAGTGTCATTGACGTGGGGGTTCAAGTCCTCTCTCCCGCACCAAAAACAAAGAGCCTTGATTAGAGTAAAATCTTAATCAAGGCTTTTATAATGCCATGAAATATATATAAAAGTTTTTTTAAAAAAAATTCTCAATTCATCCTATTAGATTTTGCTCGTAAAAAAGGATTGGGAATAATAAACTGTGAAGCTGTAATATACTAATAATAACTAACTTGACATAATTAACAGGGGAGATAGCCTATGAACTATAGTATCCATGGACGTCGCTTAGGAGGTGTCAATTTAGGGTTCGTGGATAAGATTAAAGCAGTTATGATAAATTCAAAATATGAAACAGTAAAGGGACAATCATCTATGTAATTCATCTGCGGGAATATGTGGGAACTTTCTTTGTATTCATGTAAATTCTCTTTTTGCCTAGTATTAACGCTGCCTGCTTTAAAATATCATTCTCCATTTCAAGCTGTTTTACCTTTTTCCTTAATTCAATTAACTCTATTTCTTCTTCAGTCCTATTGTCATTAACATCAAATGAACCTGAATTATTATATCTTTCAATCCATGTTTTAACTGTAGATTTAGCTATTCCATATTCCCTATTAATGTCTGCTAAAGTCTTCCCGTTATTATACAAGGCTACTATTTGCTTTTTGAATGGTTCTTCATAATGTTTTGCCATTTAAATTCCTCCCTAGTGATATATTAATATTATACCATTGTTCGGAATTTATTTGTCCTATTTAGTATAGCCTATCTAATATATTTTTTAAAAAAATGTATGCTACAATTGGACATAAAAAATATTTATGATATAATATAATGGTTAATTATGTGAATAGAATTTTCTACTTATTTCAGCGTTAAGATAAGATTTATAGACTTTTAGTATACTGTAGTATATTAATGTATATATTCACAAACTATCAGTGTAAAAGATTTTGAATTGGGTCTGATACTAATCTATTCTCTATAAAAGAAATAGTTGTGGATCTAAAGAATAATACAAAGTTTTAAGGAGGAATAAACAAATGAGTTCAACAATTGTAAAAAAAGAAAACAATATTGTAACTTTACAAATCCAAGTAGATGCAGAAACTTTTGAAAAGGGTATTCAACAGGCATATACAAAAAACAGACACAGATTTAATGTTCCTGGATTTAGAAAGGGAAAGACTCCTAGAAAAATAATTGAAATGAATTATGGAGAAGGAGTTTTTTATGAAGATGCAATAAACATTGTGTTTCCAGAAGCATATGATAAAGCTATAGAAGAACATAAGCTGAATCCAGTAGACAGACCTACAATTGACATTGAAGAAATTGAAAAAGGAAAGCCAGTAGTGTTTACTGCTGATGTTACAGTAAAACCTGAAGTAAAACTAGGGGAATACAAAAGTATAGAAGTTGAAAAGGTAGAGTATAATGTTACAGAAGAAGATTTAGAAAAAGAAATAAAGGGAATGCAAGAAAGAAATGCAAGAATAGTTGATGCTGGACATAGACCAGTTAAACAAGGCGATATGTTAACTATAGACTATTCAGGATTTGCTGATGGAGAGCAATTTGAAGGTGGTACAGCTCAAAACCAACCTCTAGAAATTGGTTCAGGTAGATTCATACCTGGCTTTGAAGAACAACTGATAGGAAAAAATAAAGACGAAGAAGTAGAAGTAAATGTTAAATTCCCTGAAGAATACCATGCAGAAGATTTAGCCGGAAAAGATGCAATATTTAAAGTTGTAATTCATGAAATTAAAGAAAAGGAATTACCAGAGCTTGATGACGAATTTGCAAAAGATGTAAGTGAATTTGATACATTAGAAGAGCTAAGGAATGATACAATGAACAAGCTCCAAAAGCAAGCAGAAGCAAAAATGAAAGCAGAGCAAGAAAACAAAGTAATTGAAAAAGTAGTAGAAGGCTGTGAAATAGACATACCGGAAGTTATGATAGAAAAACAAATTGATGATGATATCAATGATTTTGCTTATAGATTAAGATACCAAGGATTAGAATTTGAAAAATATCTAGAATTAACAGGCATGGAAATTGAAGAAATAAGAGAGCAATTTAGACCAAATGCTGAGATATTAGTAAGAACTGATTTAGTATTAGAAGCAATTTCAGAAAAAGAAGGAATAGATGCTTCAGAAGAAGAATTAAATGAAGAGCTAGAAAGTATTGCTAAGCAGTACAACCAAGATGTAGACAAATTCAAGTCTAGCATAAAAGATGAGGATTTAGAGTATATTAAAATGGGTATAATTAAGAGAAAGACAGTTGAACTTTTAGTAAAAGAAGCTAAATTGTCTTAATTATGTAAAACAGGAGGAGATTACATGGCTTTAGTACCAATGGTTGTTGAACAAACAAATAGAGGTGAAAGGTCATATGATATTTATTCTAGGCTACTTAAGGAAAGAATCATATTTATAAGTGATGAAATAAATGATGTTACTGCTAGCTTAGTAGTAGCACAGCTTTTATTCCTAGAAGCCGAAGATCCAGATAAAGACATTCAACTTTATATAAATAGTCCTGGTGGCTCTATTACTTCAGGCTTTGCAATATATGATACTATGCAATACATCAAGCCAGACGTATCAACTATATGTATTGGTATGGCAGCAAGTATGGGTGCTTTTTTACTTACAGCAGGAGCTAAGGGTAAAAGATTTGCGCTTCCAAATGCTGAAATAATGATACATCAGCCTTTAGGAGGAGCAAGAGGGCAGGCAGAGGATATTAAGATTCAAGCAGAAAGAATACTTAAAGCAAGAGATCAGATAAATAAGATATTAAGTGATAGAACTGGTCAGCCTTTGGAAAAAATTGCAAAGGACACTGATAGAGATAATTTTATGACTGCAGAAGAAGCCAAGGAATATGGTATAATAGATGAAGTGATAGTATTTAGGAAATAGTTAGGAGAGGTGACCATGGCTAAGTACGAAGAAAAGCAGCTTAAATGCTCATTTTGTGGCAAATCTCAAGAGCAGGTAAGAAGACTTGTTGCAGGCCCTAATGTATATATATGTGATGAGTGTATTGAGTTGTGCCAGGAAATAATTGATGAAGAGTTCGAAGACAATTTCGAGCTTGACATGAAAGAACTTCCTAAACCTGCAGATATTAAAAAGGTTTTGGATGAATATGTAGTTAAGCAAGATAGAGCTAAGAGAGCTTTAGCAGTTGCAGTATATAATCACTACAAAAGAATTAATAGAAAAACTTTAACAGATGATATAGAATTGCAGAAAAGTAATATTGTCATGATAGGGCCTACTGGTTCTGGAAAGACACTATTAGCTCAAACCTTAGCTAGAATACTGAATGTTCCTTTTGCCATAGCAGATGCTACATCTCTTACTGAGGCTGGTTATGTAGGTGAGGATGTTGAGAATATACTGTTAAAGCTAATCCAAGCAGCAGATTATGATATAGAGAGAGCAGAAAAAGGAATAGTATATATAGATGAGATAGATAAAATAGCTAGAAAATCAGAAAATCCTTCTATTACCAGGGATGTAAGTGGTGAAGGCGTTCAGCAAGCTCTACTTAAAATATTAGAAGGAACAGTAGCTAGCGTTCCTCCACAAGGAGGAAGAAAGCATCCGCATCAAGAGTTTATTCAAATAGATACTACAAACATTTTGTTTATAGTAGGCGGAGCTTTTGATGGCTTAGAAAAAATCATTCAAAGAAGAATAGGTAAGAAATCTATGGGCTTTGGTGCTCAAATACAAAGTAAAGAAATAACAGATGTTGGAGAGGTTCTAAAACACCTACAGTCTGAGGATTTACTTAAATTTGGTTTGATACCAGAGTTTGTAGGTAGACTTCCAGTACTAGTTACACTAAGTCAATTAGACAAGGAAGCCTTAATAGAGATACTTACAACACCTAAGAATGCTCTTGTTAAGCAATACAAGGAGCTATTTAACATGGATGGAGTAGAGCTAGAAATAGATAATGAAGCCTTAGAAGTAGTTGCTGAAAAAGCAATAGAAAGAAAATCAGGTGCAAGAGGCTTAAGAGGAATCCTTGAAGAAATAATGCTAGACATAATGTATGAAATACCTTCTAGAGAAGATATTGAAAAATGTGTCATAACAAAGGATACAATAATAAACAAAAAAGAGCCTACTCTTGTTCTTTCAGATAAAAGAAAGAAAAAGAAGGGGAAAAAAACTAATAAAGAAGAAACAGCATAAAAAATGCGGCGAAAAAACATCGCCGCATTTTTTAATCCCTTTCAATAGGTGTTCTCATTTAGCTCATTCATCATCTGTATATAGACAAGAAGCTCTTTTCGAGAAGACACATTTAGCTTCATATATATCCTCTTATTATGAGTTTTGATTGTATTAATAGATAGGCAAAGAATTTTTGCTATTTCTTGAGCTGTATGCTCCTTTAAATACAAATCAAAGACGGCTTTTTCAGCAAATGAAAGAGTTTTTATATTTTCTACAAAATTTTCAAACATGGTTGTATTATGAGCAGCAGAATCCACATTAATTTTTTCTGCCTTATCATCTTGTTTTTCTAAATATTCAATTAGGTCATCAATTTCGGGGATTTTTGTTTTCTTATGCTCTGATAGCTTTTTCATTTTTATTGTGTCAAATGCTTCAATAACGGGATAAAGGTACTTATGACTAATAAGAACAGAAAGAATAATACATATGGCGGTAAGCAAAACAAGCAATAAAATGATAGTTTTATTTTGTTCGGATATGTATTCATTCATATCTGCTTCGGGAACTAAAAGTACAACACTCCATTCTTTTTCTTCATAGGGTGAGCCCGTTGAATAAAGCTGTATCTTTTTATCAAGACCAAAATAAGAGTTGTTGTTGGCACAAATATATTGATTTAATTCATTTTCTTTAGAAACAACCTTCATATTAGTAGTTGGAATAGCATTGCTAACTGAATAGTTTCCAGCAAACATTCCTTTCTCCATATACAAATAAGTATGGTCAGAGGGAGAAAGCATACAAAAGATAGGGTTTTGAATGGAGCTATGAGGAGAATATATTAATTTAAAGAGCATTGTTCTAATCTCATAGCCTGCAACGCCCATTACTGTTCCATCTGATGCTATAAGAGGCACACTACATAGCATGGCACTGTCGCTATTGTCAAACCTTGTTTTAGGACACCAATAATATAATCGAGATAAGGAAAGATTTGATTTCTCAGCTGTATACATAGGAACCGTAAAAAAATCTGCATCCTTCACGTCAAACTCCATTTTCCATTGTGGAAGAAAGGTCATCCCATTACTTCGTCCAATAGCCGCAGGACCACGCATATAACGAATATCATAATAAACAGAATTAACGGCAGTTGCTTCTAAATTTTTTAAAAACAAGCCTGCTCTTGAATCTTCAGATCCTTCAATATTAGGATTTATAGTTGCGTCAAGTATTAAAAATACACCGCTACTTTTTGTGGTTTTCAATCCTTGAAGTAGATTATCATATTCTTTTGAGAGAATAGTATTAAGGAGATGAGGATTTTGGGATAGTTTATCAGGGCTAATCCCATTTTCTAACAAGGTGTTTTCTATACTCATAGATAGCTGTTCCGCAAGAGAGATGCTGCTAAGAGATATATTACTAAAATCAACATATATTTTATTATATATGTGAGATAATTCCTTTTCAAATAAAGCAGTATTTTCCTTCATAGATGCATCAAAAACACCTGTAGAAACTAAAATTAAGGATATGCCTAACATGATAGTGATTAGAAAAATTAGAAAAAAGAAGATAAGACGCAATTCAAGGGATATACCGTTTTTATTAGTCTCAATTAATTCTTTTTTTAGAGTGCTAAACCTGCTTTTCATGCTTACATCTCCTATTGAGTTATATGTTTATTAATAAATTACTTAGTTATAGCTTGGGTATATGCTTCATTAGGCTCCTTGATGCTGAGTAACTGAATATACCTGTTGCGAATAGAGCGTGCTGTAGATTTGAACTCTTTTTCGTATTCATCTCCAAGGGCATCGAAGGCTTGAAAGGTAGGTGGAATATAAAAATTATAGTCCTTGTGCATGGAAATTGCTACGTTCAGTAGCTTTTTTATGTTGTCATTATGGATTGAATCAACTTCGTTTTTCATTATTGTGCTATAAGCAGAGTTTGTAACGGGCAAGTAACCTGTTTCAGAGATGAATTTCATATTTTGCTCTGCCTCAGTAAACCATTTAAGGAATAGGACTGCTGCATTTTCTCTTTGCTTATTAGAGCTAATAACCGACATACCTCCACCTCGTTGGATTGCTATTTGCTTTCCTCCTTTAAATACAGGATAAGGCAGAACAGTATATTGGACTTTTTCTATTGTGTTATCATCATAAGTAATTGTATCTCCATAAAATAATATGCCAGCAGTAGATCCTGCGGAACAAACAATATCCCCAGTTTTAGACAGGTCAGAGGAATACCCATCATAAATAGCATAGCCTCCTTTTACTGCAGGTTTCAATATGGTTTCATATATGTGATTGTAGGTATCACCTGATGTGTTCAACTGTTCATTTTCTACAAAAGAGCTACCAAGCTGCTTCATTCCTACTTGAGCCAGATTGAATAGAGAATCTACAGCATAAAAGCTTTTACCGTCATTTGGCACATGAGGAGTCTGAGCATCAGTCCAGTCATAGTAAATCATAGCTACTTCGCTAATTCCTTCAAAAGTAGAAAGTTTATCTAAGGTTATGCCAGTAGCATTAGAAAAGCGGTTAAAAAGCGTTTGATTGACGAACAAAACTTCTGTTGATTTAGCAATTGGGAACACATATAGCTTGTCATTGATTTTACCTTCTTCTACAAAAGATGTTACATAATTAGAAAGCTCATGATCTGAAAAATATTCATTTAAATCTACAAGCAAATTTTTTTCTGCAAGAACAACAGCTACTTTAGGATAGCATGTAGTAATGTCAGGAAGCTTAGGGGCACCTGGCTCATCACTTGCCGCCATAAATAGTTTTTCTTGTAATGCTGAAGAGCTATTAATAGAAGTTACATTTACGATAATACCTCTGTCCTTTCCAATACTAGCATTAAAAACATCTATCAGCTCATCCATTGTAGCCTGCATCATGCCACCATAATTATGCCATAAAGTTAAAGTAATATAATTTTCAGGAGCGATTCTAACCTTGTTACTACACCCAAAAAGTATAGTGCAGGATAAAATAATTAAGGTTAAGAGAAAAATCACAGTTCTTCTCATAAAGCACCACCAATCAAATAAAAATTATAAAAACACTCTAAAATCACCCTAAGGGTGATTACATATATTTGTGAAAATTATATAATGATATCAGGACAAAACATGAAAGCATGGTAAAACAAGGAAGTACATCTATAATTATTATATGACAGAAATTATACTATGTCTATGCTCGAGTATTTAAAATAACCGAGGCTCTAGGTTTATAAGTAAAATAATTTTAGACTTAATCTAAAGCAAAAGGGGGAGGTGTGATGAATAAAGCTTTTACACAAAGGTATGTAACTCAACGCATAAAAGATGGATTCAGTTTCACTTTCTACTGTGATCTTTGCCAAAGAAGCTATGAAACGGAAGAGATTAAAACAGAATCCTTTACAGAAGCTCTACAAAAAGCACAAAGTGTGGCATATTTATATTTTAATAAATGCCATAAATGTGGGAAGTGGATATGTGATGAGCATTACGATGAAAGTGTCATGGAATGTGTTGAATGCTCAGCACTAAAGACTCGTAAACAAATTAAGAAAAATCTTAAAAATACTCGAAAATGTAAAAAATGTGGAACATATATAGAAGAGGAAAATTGCTTTTGTACATTATGTGGCAGGGCAATTCAATAGTAAATAAGGCAATAAGTCCAAAAATAATAATATTTAATTTAAAGGAGGATATTATAATGGCTTTCTGTGGAAAATGTGGAACAAAATTAAGCGAGGAAGTAAAGTTTTGTCCAGGATGCGGAGCAAGCACCTATTTAGAAGACACGCAGCCTATGGAAGAAAACATACAAAGTTCTAGGGCGAATATGGCTACAAATACTGCAGCATATGAAGCTAGTGATATAGAACAAAATAAGCTTATGGCCATATTAGCATATATAGGTATTTTAGTATTAATCCCACTTTTTGCAGCCAAAGAATCTAAATTTGCGAGATACCATACAAATCAAGGCTTGATTCTAGCCATATGTGGGATTGTCTATAGCGTTGCTTATACAATTGTAACACAAATGTTACTTGCTATTTCATGGCGTTTAGGGTTGTTTATAAGCCCAATCCTCGGACTTATAGGTTTAGTTTTCTTTGTTCTAGCTGTAATGGGAATTATAAATGCTTCACAGGGAAAAGAAAAGGAGCTTCCAATTATAGGAAAATTCACGATTTTAAAATAAGGATGAAGGACTAGGGTTTAAATAAGACCTTTTTATGGGAATAGGGGATGATTTCATCCCCTATTTTAGATGGTAAAATTATAATACTAAAAGCAATTCCCTCAATGTTTTAATAGCTACAGCAGTGGAAGCACCGCTAGGGTCATAATGAGGAGATAGCTCATTAATATCTGCACCTACAATATTTAATTCTGACATCTTCAAGATACAGTTTAATAATGTAGTGAAATCTATTCCACCAGGCTCAGGAGTTCCAGTGCCTGGAAAAACAGAAGGGTCCAATACATCAAGATCAATAGTTACATAAACAGGCTTGCCTTTCGTTTTCTCTATAATATAATCTATATCATTACAATTATATTTATTTTGATACAAATGCTCCTTAGCCCATTCAAATTCTGTTTTATCCCCTGAGCGAATGCCCATCTGAAATATTTTACCGTCTCCTACAAGGTCCCAAACTCTCCTCATTACAGTTGCATGAGATAGCTCTTTGTCAAAAAACTCATGACGTAAATCTGTGTGAGCATCAAAATGAATAATATGCAAATCAGGATATTTTTCAACTATAGGTCTAATAGTACCTAAAGTAACTAAATGCTCCCCTCCAATCATAATAGGAATTTTATTATCTTTTATTACATCCCTAGTAAAATCGGAGATTATATCTAAAATCTGCTCAGGGCCTCCATAAGGAAGAACTAAATCCCCATGATCAAATACAGATATTTGGGTTAAATCCTTGTCTTGATAAGGACTATAGGTTTCAAAGCCAAGGCTACTTTCCATTCTCATGGCTTTAGCTGCAAATCTTGTTCCTGGTCTATAGGAGGTAGTGCCATCGTAAGGAGCACCAAAAAGAACAATATCTGCTTCTTCGTATTCCTTGTCACAACCGATAAAGTTTTGTATGTTTTTATTTGTTTTCATACTCTATCATTTCCTTTACATAATTTGGCAATGCAAATGAGCCTTTGTGAAGTTCTGTATTATAATACTTGGTTTCAATTCCTAGAGAGTTCCATTTTTCTGCATCTAGGTCAAGTATAGGGTCAACCTTTTTAGATGCAAAACCAAAAAGCCAATGTCCAGAAGGATATGTTGGAATATGAGCTTGATATACTCTACAATTAGGGAAATATTCCTTTATTCTCTTGTGAGCTCTTTTCATTGCGTTAGCATAGCTTTGGTAATATGGACTTTCATGTTGATTTACTAAAATGCCTTCTTCGCTAAGTGCTTTAAAGCAATTACCATAAAACTCTTTTGTAAAAAGACCTTCACCAGGACCAAAAGGGTCAGTAGAATCTACAATTATAAGGTCGTATTCATTTTGCCTTGAACGAACAAATTTAAGGCCATCTTCAAAATAAAGAGAAACTCTTGGGTCATCAAGCTTTAGAGCAGTTTGCGGCAAAAATTCTCTACATACGTCTACGACCATTTTATCTATTTCAACCATATGGATTTCCTCAATAGAGCTGTAACGAGTTAATTCTCTAACTGTTCCCCCGTCGCCACCACCAATTACAAGTACTTTTTTAGTGTCTGGCTTTGCTGCCATAGGAACATGAACAATCATATCATGATAGATAAATTCATCCTTTTCAGTTACCATCATAAGTCCATCAAGAGTAAAAAATCTACCGAATTCTTCTGAGTCAAAAACATCTATTTTCTGATAGGGACTATTAGCACTATAGAGCTGTTTTTTGATTTTAATTGAAAACCTTACATTTTCAGTATGTTCCTCAGTATACCATAATTCCATAAACTACACCTTCCTATGCATCTAAAATATTTATATGTTCTATATTCATATCCTCTACTCCAGTAAGCAAACATCCCTTTTCCTTTGAATATAAAATATAATCAATGGACTCCTTGGTTATCATTTCTCCTGGAGCTAAGATCGGTATTCCTGGCGGATAGCACATTATAGATTCTCCGCTAATCTGACCTATGCTATTTTTCAACTCCACTTTTTTCTTTTTTGAGTAAAATGCTGTCTTAGGTGAAACCTTTACAACTGGAGAAATATATTCATGATCAATCATATTAGCCTTATTTTTAGCATGAGTACGTTTAATTTCTGCAAGGGCCGAAACAAGTCTTTCGATTGCAAAATAAGTATCACCTACAGAAATAATTGCTAGAAAATTAGCTAAATCTCCAAACTCTAACTGTATAGAATAATCATCACGGAGCATATCGTATACCTCTATGCCAGCAAGACCTATATCTAGGGTATGGACACTAAGCTTGGTCCTATCGAAATCATAAATACTATCACCATTTATGATTTCCCTTGAAAAAGCATAATATCCACCTATTGAGTTGATTTCATTTCTTGCATATTCTGAAAGCTCTAATATCCTTGAAAAAATTTCCCTGCCGTTTAGTGCCAAGTTTTTTCGAGCAATATCTAGGGAAGAAAGTAAAAGATAAGAGCCGCTAGTGGTTTGTGTTAAATTAATTATAGTCCTTACATAATCAGGATTTACTCTTTCTGTGTTTGCTAACAAAAGGGAGCTTTGAGTAAGTGACCCCCCAGTTTTATGGACGCTAACTGCAGACATATCTGCACCTAAATGCATGGCCGCAGGAGGGAGATTTTCTCCAAAATAAAAATGTGTTCCATGGGCTTCATCTACAAGGACTAGCATATTGTTCTTGTGTGCAAGGTCTATAATGCTTTTTAAGTCTGAGCAAATACCATAGTATGTGGGATTGTTTACGAAAACAGCCTTAGCATCAGGATTTTCATTGATTGCTTTCTCCACATCCTTTAAAGACATACCTAGAGGTATTCCAAGATTTTTGCTTATTCCAGGGCTAACATATACAGGAATAGAACCACTTAAAATAATGGCACTTATTGCACTTCTGTGAACATTTCTAGGCATAATTATTTTATCTCCTTCTTTACAAACGCTCATAATCATCCCTTGTACAGAAGAAGATGTACCACCTACCATGAAAAAAGCTCTGTCACAATTAAAAGCATCTGCTGCTAATTCTTCTGCTTCTTTAATTACAGAGGTAGGGTGGTTTAAATTATCAAGTGGTTTCATTGAATTAACATCTACAGAAAGACATTTATCTCCTAGAAAATCTCTAAGCATAGTATTGCCTTTTCCCTGCTTATGACCTGGAACGTCAAAGGATACTATTCTAGTATTTCTATACTGGATTAATGCATCATGGATAGGTGCTGATTCATGCATAAGCTTAGTCATTTTATCATCCCCTCCATATTACCTGTAAACATTCATTCCATAAAAAATCTCAATCATTTCACGAGAGATTTTATCTCTAATATCACGACGTTCATCTGGAGATAATTCATAGGGGTCTTTGTTAAATAAATAGTTGTTTAGATTTATTTCGTTCAGCATCATTTTAGTATGAAAAATATTTGATTGATAAACATTAACATCAATTGCATCATATCTTCGTAAGGTTTTTGCATCTATATAATTTTGAATTGAAGTAATATCGTGATCCATATAGTATTTATTACCTTCAACATCTCTTGTAAATCCTCTTACACGATAGTCAATAGTTATTATATCTGAATCAAAGCTTGATATAAGATAATCCAAAGCGTTAAGTGGCGAAATTCTACCACAAGTGGATACGTCAATATCAACTCTAAAAGTTGTTATATCGTTATCAGGGTGAAATTCAGGATAGGTATGCACTGTTACATGACTTTTGTCTAAGTGCCCTACAACACTATCTTTTAAAGAAGCATAAGTCAATTTACCTTTATTACAGGTTGGATCAATTACATGAACTGGAATAGCTTCTTCAGTTATTAAAATAGTAACACTTGCTCCCTGAGGATCATAATCCTGTTTCGAAATATTTAACACATGTGCTCCAATTATTTCAGTCACATCGCACAAAATTTTTGTTAAACGCTCAGAATTATACTGCTCATCAATATATGCAATATAATCCTGTTTCTCTCTTTCGGTTTTTGCATAGCAGACATCATAAATGTTGAAACTAAGTGTCTTTGTAAGGTTATTAAAACCGTAAAGTGTTATTTTTTCTTTCAACCCTAACATCAGCAACCTTTCTTTTTTAATTTGTTTATATTGCTTAATAAATACAGACCTAAAAACAGAATTCAAATTCTGTCTTTAGATAGATTGTATTTATTGAAATTCTAGATAATTATATATACAAATACAAAAATATGTCAAGTGATTTTTCTAGGTAAATATGAGCAATTGTAGGAGTTCGGCTATGATTGTCTAAGCATCTCATTATGAAAAAAATGTCAAATGTTTTAAAGTGGTTAAAGCTACTTAAATCTTATTTTTCTTCATTAAACTATTATTATTCTAATCAAACTAATAAGAATAATAATCTAGATTAAAGGATTATTGAAAAGAAGGAAAAGAGCTTAATATATAGAAATGCTATTAAATAATAAGTTATATATTACATAGGTAAAGTCCTATTGCAATAGCAATTTTTATAGTAAAATGTATTAAGTAGGAAACCATAATGGCAATAGAAATTACATATATACATGTGGATAATTTAGTTAAGCTATGTTTAATATAATTTAAATAGAAAGGAGCACTAAACAAATGGAGATAATACCAAATATATTAGTTGTAGGTAGCATGAATATGGATTTAGTAACTAGGGCAGAGAGAATGCCAGCTATAGGTGAAACCATATCTGGAACTGGCTTTAATACCATACCTGGAGGTAAAGGTGCTAATCAAGCAGTTGCCAGTGCTAGAATGGGAGCAAACGTAGCATTTATAGGATGTGTAGGAGATGATGTATACGGTAACACTCTTGTAGAAACTTTATCAAAAGAAAATATAAATGTAGAAAGGATAGAGAAAATTAAAGACACACCTACAGGTATAGCCACTATCATAGTAGATGAAAAAGGCAACAATTCTATTGTAGTAGTTCCGGGAGCCAATGCTTTAGTATCTACTGAAAGGCTTCATAAAAGTAAAGAATTAATTAATTGGTGTAATACCATTGTTTTACAGCTTGAGATTCCCCTAGACACTGTAATAGAATCTATAATTGAAGGGAAAAAAAAGGATAAGACTATAATATTTAATCCTGCGCCAGTACAGGAGCTTGATGAAAAGATATATAAATATGTAGATTATTTAATTGTAAATGAAATTGAAGCAAAGCAAATATCAAAAGTCCAAGAGAATAATCATAGAGAGCTAGTAGAAAGCTTATTGAGCATGGGATTTAAAAATGTTTTGATGACTGTAGGAGAACAGGGAGTATGGTTTAATAAAGAGAACAGCATTCAACATATTCCTGCTATTAAGGTAAAGGCAGTAGATACTACGGCAGCAGGAGACTCATTTGTAGGAGCCTTTGCCACATTCCTAGCTAAGGGACTAGATAAGGAATCTGCAATTAAACTAGCTGTAAAAGCAGCAAGCATAACTGTTACTAGAATAGGAGCTCAAAGCTCCCTGCCATATTTAAGAGAAATATAGATTAGATATTTTACTATGGGATTAAAATAAAAGAACTAAAAACATGTTATTAAATTAACAATAGATTTATGAAAAAATGGAATATATATGTTAGAATAAAGGTTAGAATAAGGTTAGAATAATACAAACAAATGTTGACTATAGACCAGTATTTAGGGTAACATGTATAATAGCTTTAATGAAAACTGGATATTTAATATAATATATACAAAATTACTTATTAAATAAGGTTTATATTATGAACATAGTAGCAAAAGGAGTTGAGCAAGATGGAAAAGCAAAATTATAAAGTGGAAAAAAGAAAAATACCATTGATACCATTAAGAGGACTTTCTATATTTCCATATATGGTTGTACATTTTGATGTAGGTAGAGATAAATCTATAAATGCCTTAGAGGAAGCTATGGTAAATGATTCTTTGGTTTTTTTAGCATCTCAAAAAGAAGCAAGTACAGATATGCCTGGACCAGAGGACTTTTATCACATTGGAACCGTATGTAAAATAAAGCAACTATTAAAGCTTCCGGGAGACTCTATTAGAGTATTGGTGGAAGGCATCAATAGGGGAAGGATAACCCAAATTTTAATGGAGGAACCTTTTTTTGAAGTTCAAATAGAAGAGCTGATATATGATGAAGAAATAAAAAAAGATAAGAAAACGGAAGCTCTTATGAGAATGGTTGTAGATTCATTTGAAGAATATGTTTCTGTAGGCAACAAATTATCAACAGAAGCTCTTTTAAACATATCAGAAATCCAGGAGCCTGGTAGGTTAGCCGATGTTATTGCATCTTATATATTTCTTAGTCTTGAGAACAAGCAGAAAATATTAGAAGCACTACATCCGTATAAGCGCTTGGAAACATTACAGATAATATTAAGAGAAGAAATAGAAATACTAAAGCTAGAAGAAAAAATAAATCAAAGAGTTAAAAAGCAAATAAACAAGGTTCAAAAGGAATACTATCTAAAGGAGCAGTTAAAGGCAATACAATATGAGCTTGGAGAAGATGATGAGCTACTAGAAGAAGTAGAAAACTATAGGGAAAAGATTGAGAGTATAAAAATGCCTGAAGAAGTAAAGGAAAAGGCTCTTAAAGAGGTAGATAGGCTATTAAAGCTATCTCCATCATCAGCTGAAACAGGCGTTATAAGAACTTATCTAGACTGGATAGTAGACTTGCCTTGGGATAAAGAAACTAAGGATAGAGTAGATATTAAGAAATCAAGAGAAATACTTGACGAAGATCATTTTGGCCTTGAGGACGTAAAAGAAAGAATACTTGAATATTTAGCAGTTCGAAAGCTGGCAAAGGGAATAAAAGGACCTATTATTTGCTTAGTAGGACCTCCTGGAGTAGGGAAAACTTCTATAGCTAGGTCTATAGCAAAGTCTCTTAATAGAAAGTTCGTCAGAATGTCCCTAGGCGGAGTAAGGGATGAAGCTGAAATAAGAGGACATAGGAGAACTTATGTAGGTGCAATTCCTGGAAGAGTTATATCATCTATTAGAAAGGTTGGTTCTAAGAACCCAGTATTTCTATTTGATGAAATAGATAAATTGAGTAGTGACTTTAGAGGAGATCCAGCATCAGCACTGTTAGAAGTATTAGACCCTGAACAAAACAATACCTTTACAGATCATTTTTTAGAAGCACCCTTTGATTTGTCCAAGGTCATGTTCATAACTACAGCCAATACTACTGCTTCCATACCAGCACCACTTCTTGATAGAATGGAAGTTATTAGAATATCAGGCTATACGGAAGAAGAAAAGCTTGAAATAGCTCTTAGATATTTACTTCCAAAGCAAATTAAAGAGCATGGATTAAAAGAAGCAAATATTCACATATCTGAAAATACTTTAAGAGATATAATAAACAGCTATACTAGGGAATCAGGTGTAAGAAACCTAGAAAGAAATATAGCAAATCTATGCAGAAAAGCGGCAAAAAGAATAGTGGAAGATAAAATTAAAATAGTTAGAATCAACAGCGGAAACTTAGATAAATATCTGGGCATACCAAAATATAGACACGAAAAAGCACATGAAGAGCACCAAGTAGGCATAGCAACAGGATTAGCTTGGACTGCTGTAGGCGGTGAAACTCTGTCCATAGAGGTAACACCTATGATTGGAACTGGAAAGCTTCAGCTTACTGGACAATTAGGAGATGTAATGAAGGAATCTGCCATGGCTGGAATAAGCTATATAAGGTCAAAGGTTTCAAATTTTAAAATAGATGAAAACTTTTATAAGGATAAGGATATTCACGTACATGTACCAGAGGGAGCTATTCCAAAAGATGGACCATCTGCAGGAATAACTATAGCAACAGCTGTTATTTCAGCACTTTCCGATGTACCAGTAAACAGAAATGTTGCTATGACTGGAGAGATTACATTAAGAGGAAGAGTTTTACCTGTTGGAGGCATAAAAGAAAAGGTATTAGCCGCAAACAGAGCAGGAATCACAAAGGTACTTCTTCCTATGGATAACAAAAAGGACGCAGAAGAGATCCCAGAAAAAGTTAAGAAAAAGATGGATTTTGTATTCGTAAGGACTATGGATGAGGTTTTAAGCCATGCCTTAGTAAAAGAGGAGCATAATAATGAAAATTAAAAAAGTAGAATTAGAGTCAGTAGCTGCAAAGCCAAACCAATATCCGGAGGAAGGCTTAGTTGAAATTGCGTTGGCAGGCAGATCTAATGTAGGTAAATCTTCATTAATTAATACATTAATAAATAGAAACAATTTTGCTAGAACTAGTTCTCAGCCTGGCAAAACTCAGACCATAAACTTTTATAATATTAATGGAGAATTTAGAATAGTTGACTTACCTGGGTATGGATATGCAAAGGTATCCATGGCTGATAGACAACGATGGGCAAACATGATAGAAACATATCTAACCAGTAGGAAAAGCCTTAAGGAAGTGGTGCTGCTTTTAGATATAAGACATGAGCCTGGAGAGCATGACAAAATGATGTATGATTGGATAAAATCCTTTGGATACAGTGGCTATATAATAGCTACAAAGGCAGATAAAATATCTAAAGGACAATGGCAAAAGCATGCAGGAATTATTAAGAAAAAGCTGGAGGTGTCAAATACTGATTTAATTATACCATTTTCAGCAGCTAAGAAATTAAATGTAGATAAGGTGTGGGAGAAGCTTGGTAGCATACTAGAATTAGTTGAATAAAATGCTCTCAAGATAAACCTCGTAAAGTTTAAAACCCCTGAAAATTCAGGGGTTTATGTAATATTATTCTTCTTTTTCAAACATATCCTTTTCTGCACCACATACTGGACATACCCAGTCCTCTGGTAATTCTTCAAAAGGAGTTCCTGGAGCTATACCGTTATCTGGATCCCCTTCAGCAGGATCATAAACATACCCACATGGCATACATACATATTTGTCCATAAAAATAATCCCCTTTCACACATAATTTTAAATACATCTTAATGATACCCTTAAAAACAAATTCTAAACTTAATTTGTTTCTAATATTATATAACAAATTTATAAAAAAATGTAGCTATATTTGTAAAACTATTAATATATACTATAATAGTAGTATAAAATATTGCAAAATGTTAAATAAGTGTTCCTAAATTTGATTAGAACTAGTTATTTAGGGTAAAATCATAATGAGAATACCTAAATAGTTTTGTAATTACTATATATAGATAGAAGGGATTCAAATTGAATTTTGCAATCAAGCACACAATAAAAAGCGATTTATATGAGATAAAATCAACTATGGATGATATCCTTGAAAGACTTTGTCAGATAATAAAGGACGAGTCTTTATTATTTGATATAAGACTCATATTAAATGAACTTATAGTAAATAGTGCATTACATGGTAACCATTGTGATAAGAACAAGCTTATTAAATTAGTCTTAGAGGTGCAGGATAAGCTAGTTAAAATAGAAATAATAGACGAAGGTTGCGGATTCGTGTATGATAAAGATTCTTATGATCCCTTAGAGCTTAGATGCTGTGGTAGAGGCTTAGTTTTAGTAGATGGTCTTAGTGACGAGTTTTATGTAAATAAAAACAAAGTAGTTTCAATAAAGTATATATAATATATAGAAAATACAAGCCTAGGTAAGAGTAATAATCTTGCCTAGGCTTTACTTATTTGGAGTAGTACATGTCATTTACTCTGTCTTGAAGATAGACCTTAGAGTAGCTTCCAGTGGAAATGGTTTTGTATAGCTTATGGCCTTTATCAATACAGGAGGAACAAGCATCTCTAGGTATGGTTATGGCATATATATTGTAGCCTATATCACTTTTAGACTTTATTGTATTTATTCCAGAGCATTTTTTACAAATTGAAAAGCTTTGAACTTGTTTTTCTAAAATACCATCAGTATCATAATATACCTGTCTAGACATATCTATATAATCTAAACCTTTAACATGGTCTAATCTCAAAGCATCTCTATTCTTCCAACGATTATATACTACCTGTGATAGCTTTTTAATATATTCTGTAATCTCGTCTGATTGCCTTAATTTATCCGGATTATAGTCTGGCTCCACTACATGAGAATAATCTAGTCCGGCCATGGCTAGTATTATACCTAAGTTAACATAGGGCAATGCTCCTTCAATAGAATAACCACCTTCAAGAACAGCCATATGTGGATTTAATTTACGATTAAGCTCTGCATAGCCTTGAGCTGAGAAATTCATATTAGTAATAGGGTCTGTGTAATGATTATCTTGACCGGCAGAGTTTATTATTATATCTGGCTTATAGTCATCTAATATAGGCAATACAACATTATCTAACACATATAAAAAACCTTCGTCTCCTGTTTGTGGAGGTAAAGGAATGTTTATATTGTATCCGTAGGCAGCAGGCCCACCAAACTCATCTATAGAGCCTGTTCCAGGGTAAAGAGTTCTTCCATCCTGATGAAAGGAAATAAATAATGTGTCCTTGTCATTCCAATATATATCTTGAGTCCCATCCCCATGATGACAATCACTGTCAATAATAGCTACTCGTAATGGTCCATACTCCTGTCTTATCCTTTCTAGCATTACTGCCTCAATATTTACAACGCAAAAGCCTCTATCACCGTATACAACTCTTTGTGCATGATGTCCTGGTGGGCGGACTAAAGCAAAGGATTTATCTACTTCTTTTTCTATAACTGCTTCAAAAGCCTTTATAGCACCGCCAACAGATATTAAATGAGATTGGGTAACTCTCGCCTTAACATTAGGCACGCAAAAATGTACTCTCTCAATATCCTTTTCAGTAGCTATAATGGGATTATAAAATTGTATACCTTCAATATCCCCAATTCCTTCCTCAAATAACTGATCCTGTGTATAAAGGAGTCTTTCTTCTCTTTCAGGATGAGTAGGGCTAATAGCCCAGTCAAATGCAGGGAAAAAAACTAATCCTAATTTATTTTTAGCCTTCATGGTTTAACACCTCCAAAAGACCAGGTTTAATTTGAGCCTTTATTCTTATATTTTTACCAGTAGTGTAAAATCCACTTACTTTATTAAAGAAGCTTTCCTCTACTATTTCAGCCTCTATTTCTTCCGCATAGGCACCTATAGATTTGGCATGCTCCTTAAGCAATTCTATAGCTTTTTTTCTTGCAGAATCTAAAGAGAAATCCTTATTAATCTTTTCGTATATTCCTAGCTCAGAAACAGATAATATCCCTTGAGAAGTGTCTGCCAGCATATTTATTTCAGCAGTAGGCTTAGCTAGGGCAGCACCTACTGCATTAGCTATATGGTAGTTTTTCGGACAATGGCATGGAATACTGAGCTTCTTTTCTAAATATGGAGCTAAAACCTTAGCAGGACCACCAATAATATGGATAAGCTTAGGATTAAGTTTTTTTCCATGTAGCAGCTCTTTTACGGTATAAACTGGTCTGCTATTTATTTCATACAAAAGCTCACTAATCTTATCTTTAACCATATCTCCCATAGTTTCAAGAATTAACTTAGCTGTATCTAATTCTGATAAGCCTAATTGTTTACCTAGTATATTCATGGAATCATAAGCTAATTTCCTATCTCCTGCTTGTATTTCTCCTAGTACTATCATGGCATCAGTTGGAGTAGGCTTTGGACCACCAAAAGCATAAGGCTTACCTTCTCGATGTGGACCTATTCTGATATTTCCTTTATCTATATTGATACTACTGTCTCCACCTAAGCCGATGGAAACACTATAAACTGACCTTACTAAGGTTTTGTAGCTGTTTATCTGGATGCCTAAAGGTTCAAATAGCGGTACTCCATCAGCTAGAAAAAATATATCTGTAGTTGTTCCACCTATATCTAATAAAATAGCATCCTTATCAGTTTCAAGCATAGCACTTATTCCCATAAAGCTAGCAGCTGGACCTGAAAGAATAGTTTCAACAGGTTTTTTTTCAGCTGCCTCAAGACTCATAGTACCTCCATCAGCTTTAAGTATGAATAAGGGTGCATGGATTCCTTCTTTTTGACAGGATCTTCTTATATTATTTGAAAAGTTCATAAAGGTATTATGTACAGCAGCATTTAAATAAGAAGTGAATACTCTCCTAGGGAAATTTAACTTTCCAGACATAGTATGTCCCATAGTAATATTTGAAAAATCTTTAGATAGTAGCTCTTTAATCTTTATTTCATGATTTGGATTTCTATTAGAAAATTTAGTAACTACAGCGCAAGCTTCTATATTTTTTTCTTTAAATAGAGAGACAGCCTCCTCTATTTCTTTTAACTCCAACTCTCTAACTAATTTTCCACCATGATTTACATATCCAGAGATAAATACATTCTCATCACCGCAGGCTAAAAAATCATGTGGAAGGCCAGGACCGCTTTGAATAATCATACCTACAGAGGAAGTATTGTTTTCAACAATTGCATTAGTAGATACAGTAGTGCTTAAATTAATTCTACTAATTTTAGACTTATCATGTCCTAAAAGAAGCTCTTTTAAAGTAGTCCAGATAGATTGAAATACATTATCCCTGTCATTAGGTTTTTTAACTGTTTTAATAATCCGCCCATCTTCAATAATTACTGCATCTATATGGGTTCCCCCCATATCTAATCCTACAATCAATTTAAATCCTCCTTGCATTTTATATTTGGGATTCTAACACCATTATATCTTTAATCTAAGTTTATTATCAAGCAAGGAGAGAAACCATTATAATAAAATAGTCCATAAACAATGACTGTAAAGAAGTTATATATTTTTATGCTATTGAAGAATAAACTCATAATTGATAATATTAAATATATGATTGCTATACTTATTAAGGCTAAAAAGAAGGTGCATTATGAAATATAAAAATAGAAGTTTTATAATTATTTCATCAATCATTGCCTGTATTATCCTGTATTTTATTGAACAGGTTTTAGTTATGAGCTATCTAGTTAAAACCTTGTCAAAAATACTTTTTTTCACCATTTTACCATATAGCTATATTCGTCTAATTAGCCAAGACTATGAGAGAAATAGGATTAAGCCTAATAAAAAAGACTTATATTTAGGGGTAGGTTTAGGATTGTTTTCCTTTATGGTTATTATTGCTGCATATGCTATCTTAAAGGATACAATAGATTTAAAATCTATTGCTAATGAACTACAAACTAAATCTAAAGTAAATCCAAGGAACTTTCTTTTTGTTGCATTCTACATAACTTTTATTAATTCTTTTTTAGAGGAATTTTTTTTCAGAGGATTTATTTTTTTGAATTTATATAAATTAGGCTTTAAAAAGGGAGCATATATATTTTCATCAATTTTGTTTTCCCTATATCATATAGGTATATTTAAAAATTGGTTTAATCCATTGCTAATAATCCTAGCAGTATCAGGCCTTATTTCAGTAGGCTTTATATTTAATTATATAGACACAAAATCTAAAAGCTTTATAAATTCCTGGATAGTACATATATTAGCTGATGCAGCTATTATGTTAATAGGGCTTAGAATGTTCAATATGCTTTAGAATGCTACAAACCTTGCAGTAATTGTCCATAGAATATAAGCTTTTAAAAAAATTCGAAAAATAGAGGGAAAAAGAAATAAATATAGAATGATATTAATTATGTTACGTCTATTTTGCTCAGTAAAGGGCTAGCTTTAGAAATATAAAATATTACATGGATTTTGGAGGTGACAACAGTTGGCTATTATAGATGTTATTAAATTTAACGGCATACAGAATAGGGATTGGCTTATTTACCGATATCCAGGAGATAATTTTTCCACAGGTACTCAGCTTATAGTAAATGAAGGCCAAGTAGCAGTTTTTGTAAAAGGTGGCAGGGCTTTAGATTATTTTTCTCCAGGCACTTATACCCTTAATACTAACAATATACCTATTTTAAAGTCTTTTATTAATATCCCCTTTGGAGGTCGAACACCCTTTACTGCTGAGGTGTTTTTCATAAATACAACTGCAAAGCTTGATATTTTATGGGGAACTACGGATCCTATAAGCTTAATAGACCCTAAATATACTGTTAGATTGAGAGTAAGGGCTTTTGGTCAATTTGCAATGAAAATTATTGACTACCGTGTATTTTTAACAGAGCTTATAGGAGCAGTAGGTGATGGACAAGTTGTAAAATATGATATTGTAACTAGGTATTTCAGAGGAGTTATTGCAGCAAAAATTAAAACCATCATTGCAGATATAATAATCAATCAAAGGATTTCTGTCTTAGAGATTACTCCTAGGCTAGAAGATATTTCTAATGAAGCAATGAGACGTATTTCTGGTGAATTTCACCGCTTTGGAATTGATATAATTAACTTTTACATATCATCTGTTAATTTTCCAGATGAAGACTTTGCCGTTATCAATAGAATACTTGGAGAAAAAGCAGCCTTTGATATCATAGGAGACAATCGCTACAATATAAAGAGATCCTTTGATGTAATGGAAACAGCAGCAGGCAATGAAGGCGGAGGAAGTATTGCCTCTGCAGGTATAGGACTGGGTCTTGGTGCTGGAGCAGGTATAGCTGTAGGGAATACTTTTGCAGCAGCAGCGGGGAGTGTTGTTAATACACCGCCTAAGACTATAAGCTGTAATAAATGTGGTACTGCAAATCCAGAGGGAACTAAGTTTTGCCCAAATTGTGGTGAAAAAGTTTCAATCATTAAGATAGAATGTTTTTCTTGTAAAAGTCCAGTAGATGATAGTGCTAAATTCTGTCCTAATTGTGGAAGTTCAATGCAGAAGAAAGCATGCCCAAATTGTAATGTTGAAAGTTCACCTGGAGTTAAGTTTTGCCCAGAATGTGGAACTAAATTGGAGGGTTAATTATGAATAATAAGACCTCGTCTGCTTCTATCATCAAAGCTTTAGGCTGCATAATATTTGATATTGCTATAATACTAGGATTTTATAGAGCCTTTGGTTTGTTTTTTATTATTGCTCCTGATAAATCAGCCTTAATGCTTTTATTTTTACTTTTAGGACTTGCGCTTTTAAATGCAGTAATTATTTTTCCAAGACCATTCTTTAAAGTCTTAGGAGTGCCATATTCTATTTCTATGATAATATTAACTGTATTCTATGTACTTATATCTAATACTCTTTCTATTCTCTTCATAGGGGGAGCTCTTGTAGGATATTTAGTTTGGCAGCTAATCTTAATTGCAGCTTATTTAGTTATCTTTGCTTTAATATTGTTTTTTGTAGGTAAGGTAGAGGAAGATAATATTAGAGATGAAAAGGAACAAAGAGATAAAACTTTAATTAAGCTATATTTAATGAACATAGAAGCAGCTTTAGGTGAAAAAGAAAATGGGGAAGAAGCTTCTAGAATTCTAACATTGTTTAAATCCTTAAAAGAAAGAATTAATGCATCTACTCCCTTTGGAAGAATTACCAACAATTTTGCGGTTTTAGATTTAGAGGAGAAAATAAAGAGAAATTTAATTTCCATAGAAGAGATTCTTAAAATAGATTTAAATGAAGATAATTTATTAGAGCTTGAAAAACTGCTTGAAAGCACAAAAAATCTTGTTATTAATAGAGAAAGCTTAAATATTAAATAGATATTATAGAGGAGTGATTTTAATGAGTATGAAATATTGTCCATCCTGTGGTGCTTCTTTAGATTTAAGTGCAAGAGAATGTAAATACTGTGGAGAAGCTATAGCTGCTGCACCACAACAGCCACAAGCACCCCAATATCAGGCACAGCCTCAATATCAACAGCCACAAGGACCTCAATATCAGGCTATCCCACAGGGAACACCACCTATAGGACAGCCTATGTATGCTACTGGTGCACCTGTTAAGACTAAAAGCAAGACTACTGCAGGAATACTTGCAATTTTACTAGGAGGTCTTGGAGTACATAAGTTTTACTTAGGAAAAATTGGTTTAGGAATATTATATATACTTTTCTGTTGGACATACATTCCAGCTATTGTTGGGTTAATAGAAGGCATTATTTATCTTACCCAAAGCGATGAGGATTTTTATAGAAAACATGTTAAATAAATAGGATAAGATTTTGTCTACAAACTAAAAGCTGCATTAAATGCAGCTTTTATGTTTCTAATCATTTAGTATTGAACCATATCCTTCTAGAAAATTTTATTGGATTAGAAGGAACTTTTTTCAAAATGATTCGTCTTATAATAAGATTAAATATTAAATGGAGGGTTTATAATGAAACGAAGTATATCTTTAATCTTATCAATGCTATTGCTCTTTACATTCATTTTACCAGTCAGTGCTTTAGAGGGTTATGATAAAGAGCTAGAAAATGCTATAAAAAAAGCAAAAACATTATTTGACACAACTCAATATGATAAGTTTGAATCCTACATAAACAGCTATTCATCAACGGTGGAATATTATTTAAGATGGTATGATAGCAAAGAAAAGCTAGGAGGAATGGAAGTAACCATTGACTCAGACGGCATGGTAAGAAATTACTATAAATATAATTACAATGAGGAAATGGGTACTAATACTTTTCCAAAGGTAAGTAAGGAAGAAGGATTAAAAGCTGCAAATGAATTTTTGAAGAAGATAAATCCAGAGCTATATTCTAAGGTGAAATATGAAGAAAATAATGAGCCATTAAATATTTATGACAGAATGTACTATTACAATTATTATAGAGTAGAAAATGGAATACCCTTTTATCAAAATAATATATACTTAAGTGTAAACAATAAAACTGGTGAAGTGCAAAGCTATGGATGCTATTGGGATAAAGTTCTTAAGTTTGATGACAAGGACAACATTATAGGAATAGAAGCTGGTCAAAAGGCATTTATAGAAAAAATAGGATTAAAGCTAGTATATAAACTGGATTACAGCAATAGGGAATATAAGCCTTATGTCGTATATACAAGCCTAGATACTAATAAGGCTATTGATGCTAAAACAGGAGAGCCTGTGAGCATATATAGCTATTATAGATATGCTGCTGGAGAAGAAATGACTAAAGACTCCTCTGTGGCAAACGATAGTGGCGAAATAGTTCTTTCACCAGAGGAATTAGATGCTATAGACAAGATGAAGGATATAATAAGCAAAGAAGAAGCAGAAAAAACTGCAAGACAGCTTTTAAATATAAGCACTGATTATAAGCTAGATGGAATAAACCTATATAATGACTGGTATAACAAAAATGACCATACATGGAACATGTATTTTTCAAACAAAGACAATAGTAATATTAGTGTAACTATAGATGCAAAAAACAAAGAGCTTAAGAGCTTTTACAGATACAACCCATATTTAGAAAAGGAAACAGTAAAGTACACAAAAGACCAATTACAAAAGAAGGCAGAGGATTTTATAAAGAAAGTCCAGGGGGATAAGTTTAATATAGTAGAGCTTGTAGAAATAAATGAGCCAATAGTAAGACCTTTACTAGAGGGAGAGGAGCCAAGACAATATTACTTTACATTTACTAGAAAGGTAAAAGATGCCTATTTCCCAGGCAATGGCTTTAGCTTGAATTTAGATGCAGCAACAGGAGAGATAACTAGCTATAACTATAGTTGGTATAAAGGACAGCTTCCATCAACAGATAAGGTAATGAGCCTTGAAAAAGCATATGGTATTTTGTTTAGAGAAATAGGTATGGAGCTACAATATATAGGGGATAGCGATCATAGATATTTTGAAGAGTACGGGGAGCAAGGCGAAGCTAAGAATGCTAAGCTTGTTTATTCCATAAAACAAGGTAAACCATTAAATATAGACCCATTTACTGGTGAGCTTTTATATGGCTTAGGAAGACCATATAAAGAAAGTGACATATCTCAATACAAGGATATAGAAGATAGCTTTGCTAAAATGGAAATAGAAGCATTAGCTAAATATGGTATATCATTCCCTGGGGATAAGTTTAATCCAAAAGAAGGTATAAAGCAAAAGGACCTTTTATATCTAATGCTAAAAGCAAAAGGGTATTACTATGATTTATCCTATGAAGATAAAGATTTTATTGAAAAGCTTTATAGATATTTAGTAAGAGAAAGCATTATAAAAGAAAATGAAAAGTCTCCCGAAGCTATAGTTACTAGAGAAGAAGCTACAAAATTTATTGTAAGGGCTTTAGGCTATGACAAAGTGGCAAGCATAGAAGGTATTTACAGCTTAAGTTTCAAAGATGCTGACAAGATAACAAAAGACCTTAAGGGACATGTAGCAATAGCTACAGGCTTAGGTATATTACAAGGATATGATGGGAACTTTAATCCAAAGACAAATTTAACCAGGGAACAGGCAGCAGTTGTAGTATTTAATTATTTGAATGTAAAATAATTTGTTCTGGATATATTAAAATAGTTTAAGAATTTTAGCAAAGTCTCAAAGCATTAAATTTCTGCAAGCTTTTATGCTTGTGGCATAGTATAGGCTTTGAGACTTTGTCATAATAATGTATTTTTCTAACCTCTGAAATCAATAGGAGTGATATGATGAACAGAATGGCTGTTATTTTCTTACTTGTAATATTATCTCTTACAGGCTGTGCAACAGATAAAAACAGTATTGAACTATCAGAATCTATTAATAGGCCATCAGAATCTAAAGTGGTTAAAAATACTAGCCATATAATTTCTGATGGTATTACTATTGAAACTAGATACTTACCCCCAGAAGGATATACAAAGGTGGAAGTGGTAAAAGGAAGCTTTGAAGAATTTTTGCGCAATCAAAGGCTAAAGCCCTATGGAGAAAAGGCTTTATATTATGATGGTAGGGAAAAATCTCCAAAGGGAATCTATGATAGTGTAATAGATGTGGATATTGGGCATAGAGATTTACATCAATGTGCAGATGCTATTATGCTTTTACGAGGAGAATACTTATACTCAATTGGTGCTTATGCTAAAATAAATTTTAACTTTGTATCTGGCTTTAAGGCTGAATATAATAAATGGATGGAAGGATATAGAATAAAAGTTGAGGGGAATAATGTAAGCTATTATAAGGCAACAGAGCCATCTAATACCTATGAAGACTTTAGGAAATTCATGGATATGGTGTTTGCTTATTCAGGGACCTTATCCTTGGAAAAGGAATTAGAAAGTGTTCATATAGATGATATGAAAATAGGGGATGTATTTATAGTTGGAGGTTCCCCAGGTCATGCAGTGGTTGTAATGGATATGGCTGTAAACCAAAATAATGAAAAAATATTTATATTGGCCCAATCATATATGCCTGCCCAGCAAACTCAAATACTTATAAATCCTAATGAAGAAAACATGAGTCCTTGGTATTCTCTAAAGGATTGTGAAAAGCTAATAACTCCAGAATGGATATTTGAATTAAATCAATTAAAGAGATTTTGAAACATAATTATTTTAGAGTAATCTAAATATTCATCCATAATTTCAAAACCATTGACAAAAGTATATTCTTTAAATATAATTATTACGAAGATAAAATTAAATAGTTTCAGGGTGCTTCTAAATAGAAGTTAAAAGGGAAAGAGGTGAAAAGCCTCTACAGCCCCCGCTACTGTAAACAGGGATGAAATCTTCCATATACCACTAGGAAACTGGGAAGGGGAAGAAAGTAAAGTGATCTGTGAGTCAGGATACCTGCCATGAAACAAGCAACTAACTGTTCCGGAGGGGAGCATGTTAACTTCATTGTATGAATTTAACACATAGGGCACCCTATGTGTTTAATTTTTTTTGTTCTTAAATTCTTACATAGTAAATCCCCTAGCAGTTAGATCTTAGTTCCTAGCTCTTAGCTAACAACTAGCAACTAGCAACTAACAACTAAAATAGGGAGGTGATTTTTTGTCACATAATATTATGCTTCAAGGAACTGGCTCATCTGTTGGGAAAAGTATTTTAACAGCTGCATTGTGCAGAATATTTAAACAAGATGGCTATAAAGTAGTACCCTTTAAATCACAAAATATGTCCTCAAAATCTTGGACCTTACCATATGGAAGAGAAATTTCAATAGCTCAAGCAATTCAGGCAGAGGCGGCTGAGATGACTCCGTTAGTAGAGATGAATCCAATCTTACTTAAGCCTATGAGTGATATTGGAAGTCAGGTCATCATAAATGGAGAACTTTTTAAGCACATGACAGCTAGTGAATATCATGAAAAAAAGCCAAAGCTTAAAAGTATAATAAAGCAAGCCTATGATAGACTTTCCTCAACCTTTGATATAGTAGTTATTGAAGGGGCAGGTAGCCCAGCAGAAATAAATCTTAGAGAAAATGATATCGTAAATATGGGGTTGGCAGAGCTAGTAGATGCTCCTGTTGTTCTTGTAGGAGATATAGATAAAGGTGGAGTATTTGCTTCCATATACGGAACTATAATGCTCATGTCTCAAAGTGAAAGAGAAAGAGTAAAGGGATTTATTATAAACAAATTCAGAGGAGATGTAGAGCTATTAAAGCCAGGAATTAAGATGATTGAAGAGCTAGTAGAAAAGCCTTGTCTTGGAGTAATTCCATATATAGATATTAACCTTGAGGAAGAGGATAGCCTTATAGACAAAGGAAAGGAGAATCTTCTTAAAGACCATGGAATGCTCCAAAGCTTAAAGGAGAAGTGCAGCAATCTTGAAAAAGACGTGGAACAAGAATATAAAAATTTGAGAAGTAAAGAATTTGATAAAATAGCCCTAGCAGTTAGAGCAAATACAGATATAAATAAAATAAAAGAAATAATGGGGTTATAAAATGCTAAACTCAACTATTCTTATTGTATCCGTAGTCTTAGATTATATATTAGGAGATCCACCAAACTGGCCTCATCCAGTACGCTTTATAGGATATATTATAAAAAAATACGAGAAGCTTATTAGAAGCACTAAGTGGATGAATTTAAGATTTGGAGGTTTTTTACTTACAGGAGGGACACTGATTACAGTAGTAGGAGTATCATATGTAATACTCTATATAGCTGAAAATATTCACTTTGCTTTTAAAATAATTATAGAGATTTATCTTGTTTATTCATTATTAGCAGGTAAATGCTTAGATGTGGAAACTATGAAGGTATACAATGCATTAGAAGAAAATGATTTGCAAAAAGGTAGGCAAATGCTATCCTACTTAGTTGGCAGACATACTTCACAGCTTAGTAATGAAGAAATAATAAGAGGAGCTGTTGAAACAGTTGCTGAAAATACAATAGACGGTGTTCTTGCTCCCCTATTTTATTTAGCTTTAGGATTTTATTTTAGGATTCCAGTTCAAGGAATTCTTTTGTACAAAACGATAAATACCTTAGACTCAATGGTAGGATATGTGCAGGAGCCTTATAGAGAAATAGGCTATGCATCAGCAAAGCTCGATGATATAGCTAACTATATTCCTGCAAGATTAGGAAGCATAATCATGATATTATCAGGTATGATTTTAGGCTACAACTGGAGAAATGGTATTAGAATACTTAAAAAAGATAGGAGAAACCATAAAAGTCCTAACTGTGGATATCCGGAGTCTGCAGTGGCTGGGCTATTAGAGGTACAGCTCGGAGGGACTAATACTTATTTTGGAGAAGTTGTCTACAAGCCAACCATAGGAAATGCTATTAAAAAACTAAAACCAGAATATATAAAAGACACTATAAGGATAATGTATGGAGCTGAAGCCATAGTAGTTCTTGTTATGATAATTGGCTTTACAATATGCGAATTCACACTATAAAACAGGAGGAACAGATATGAATAAGCATGGCGGATATTATGGAGAAGATCAAAATAATGTAATAGATTTTAGTGTGAATATAAATCCATTAGGAGTATCAAAAAACTTAGTAGAAGCACTGAAGAAAGAGCTAGAAAAAATGGAGAGATATCCAGAAATAGATGGAATAAGTGCAAAGGAAATCCTAGCAAAGCATTTATCCACAAAAAGCGAAAAAATAATACTAGGAAATGGAGCTACTGAATTAATATATTTATTCGCGAGAAGCATAAATCCTAAAAAAGTACTTATAGTCCAGCCTACATTCACAGAATATAAAAAAGCCTTTGAACTAGTAGGTAGCAGTATATACAGCTTTGTTACTAAAGAAGAAGACAATTTTACTATCCATATAGGAGATTTAGTTGCTGAGTTAGATTCTTTAAAACCAGATGTATTAGTGCTTTGTAATCCAAACAATCCTACAGGAACGTTCACAAATATGAATGATTTAATTCCTGTATTAAACAAACTAAAGGAAATAGGTGGGTATTTGTTTATAGATGAGTCATTTATCGATTTTACAGATGAGGTACCATATTTATCCTTAATATATGAATACAATATTTTCATACTAAGATCTATGACAAAAATATTTGCAGTACCAGGCCTAAGATTGGGATATGGTGTGGCAAATGAAGAGACCATATCAAGACTTTATCATATGAAGGAGCCTTGGACTATAAATAGTCTTGCTCTCAGTAGTGTACCTATTCTATTAAATGATGTGGAATACACAATGAAAACAAAAAAGTGGTATGAGGAAGAGAAAAAAATTTTATTTCAAGAATTAGATAAGATTAAAGACATCAAAGTATTTTATGGAAAAGCAAACTTTTTTCTAATTAAGCTTTTACAAAAAGACTCCTATTCATTAAAAAATTATTTGCTAAGCAAAGATGTGTATATTAGAACCTGTGACGATTTCATAGGGCTATCCAATGAATATATAAGGGTGGCAGTAAGAAATAGAGAAGAAAATATTAAGCTAGTGTCAGAAATTAGAGAGTACTTCGAAAAGTTAAGTTCTTAATAAAGTCATTAAAACCTATTGATAAATACTAAAAATGTGGAGGGACACAATATGAAAAAAATATCTAGATTGCTTTTAGTTACAATCTTATTAACTGCATTATTTTCAAACCTTGTTTTTGCATCAGGTGTAAGCTTTAAAATAGACGGGGCAACAAAAGCTATAGCTACAGAATCTAAGGATGGCAGAACATATATATCGGGAAATAGCTTAAAAGGTTTTGGATTAGATATTAGTACTAGCGGGAATACAATAGTAGCAAAAAATAAGGAAGTAGAGTTTAAATTCACACTAAACACAAATAAAGTAAAGGTAAATAATACAGACTTCATACTAGATTCAAAATCATATAAAAAAGGACAAGAGGTTTATTTACCATTTAGATTTATCCTTGAAACATTAGGCTATGATGTAAAATGGGATAATAGCACTAAGGGAATAAAAGCAGATAAACAAAAAAAGATATCTTATCCTGTAACCATCGAAAGCAATGGAGTAAAATATACTGTATCAAAAGAGCCTGGGACTATAGTTTCCTTAGCACCAGACGTAACTGAAACCCTGTTTGCTATAGGAGCAGGAGAGAAGGTAAAGGGTAGAACTAAATATTGTAACTATCCTAAAGAAGTTGAAGGAATAAAGGAAGTAGGCTCAATGACAGAGCCAAGCATAGAAACTATAATCGATATAGGGCCAGAGCTCGTAATAGCTGCTACTCACTATAAAGAAGAGGTCTTAAACAAGCTTAAGGAAGGGAAAATAGCTATACTGGCTAAGGAATCGCCAAAAACTTTAGACGAAATGTACACAGACACATTAAAAATAGGTGCAGTAGTAAATAGAAACTATGAAGCTAGGGCACTAGTGTCATCTATGAAATCAAAAGTGGAAACTGTTCAAATGCATACAAGAAATATTAAAAGTAAACCTACTGCTTATTATGTTGTAGGGACAGGTCAATATGGAGAATACACAGCCGGTAAAGATACTTTTGTAGCAGAGATAATCAGAATAGCAGGTGGAATAAATGCCGCTGATGATGTAACAGGCTGGAAATATAGTCTGGAAAAGCTTATAGATAGAAATCCAGATTATTTATTTGGAGCGCAGTGGGATTATGAAACAATGACTACGAGCAATAATTATCAGGGATTAAAAGCTATTAAAAACAGTAATTTTAAAGTAGTAAATGTAGATATATTTAGTAGGCCTTCAGCAAGGGCAATAGATGAAGGATTGAAAATTCTTGTTGAAATGTTCCATAAGGATATAGTAAAAAAACTAAGCTTTTAGTAATAAACAAGCTACTATTGGGAGGAAGTTTTGTTCTCCTCAATAGTAGCTCATAAATGAGTAAATAGCACAACAAAATAGATTAAGAGCGTGATAATACATGAAAAAAAACAGTAAGATAAAATTTATAGTGCTACTAGTAATTTTAGTTGTGTCAATAATTTTTTCTATAACAGTAGGAGCAGTAAATATTCCTATAGAGGATACGGTGAAAATATTATTTAAAAATGTTAGCTTTCTAAGTTCTAAAATAGATATAAGCAGTATAAAAGAGTCAAATATATTCATTGTATGGAGTATAAGGCTTCCTAGAATACTACTTGCTGTTTTAGTTGGAAGTGTACTAGCTGTAGTAGGGAGCTCATATCAGGCAATATTTAAAAATCCGATGGCAGACCCATATGTAATGGGCGTGTCTTCAGGAGCAGCCTTTGGAGCAACTATAGGAATCATACTAGGACTTAATAAAGGAATAATTGGATTTGGACTCACATCTATATTTGCCTTTGTAGGTGCATTAATTACAACCATAATAGTTTACAATCTAGCCATAAGTGGAAACAAAATATCTACTACATCTATACTACTTGCGGGCATAGTAATGAGCTCTATTTTATCCTCTGGAATATCTATAATGATGATATTTAACCATGAAGAGCTATCAAGGATTGTATCTTGGACCATGGGAAGCTTTAATGGAGCTAGCTGGAATCAAATTAGTATTATAGTCATCCCTATTATTGTAGGCTTATTATTTCTTATTAGTATATCAAGAGAGATGAATGCCATAGTTATGGGAGAGGAAGATGCTCAAAATATTGGGGTAAATGTGGAGAGAGTAAAGAAGATGATTTTAATAACAGCCTCCTTACTTTCAGCATGTGTTGTATCTGTAAGTGGTATAATAGGTTTTGTAGGTATAATAGTGCCACATTTATTTAGACTTTTGTTTGGAGCAGATCACAAGCTGCTTTTACCTGTATCTGCCATAGGTGGAGGCATATTTTTATTGATTAGCGACACATTAGCTAGGACTATAGTACCTGGTTTTGAAATACCCGTAGGAATAATTACTTCAATTTTTGGAGGACCATTTTTCCTATACTTACTAAAAAGATCAAAGAGTAGAAAGCTAATATAGAGCAATCTGGTAATATGTCAAGAGATGATTTTTAAAGAAAATAAAAGAAACAATTAAAAAAGAGTAATCTTAATAGAACCTATAATTTTTTTGAGAAAAATAGGTTTGAGAAGGGAAAATATTTTATTGAATCTCTCCAACTTTATCGGTGGAGTAGATTTGATTTTTAGTCAGCAATCCAAAAATCAGTCGTACTAATTTACGAGATGTAAGTGCGAGTGCTCTTTTATGTTGGTGGGTAGTTACTTCACCGTACTTCTTGTAATAAAATTGTTTATACTCTGGTATATGGTTTCGAACACTGTTAGCAGCCTCAATCAGG
>NZ_FNQE01000017.1 GCF_900107485.1 Proteiniborus ethanoligenes | reverse complement strand
GGGCCTTTAGCTCAGTTGGTTAGAGCGTCCGGCTCATAACCGGCAGGTCCGGGGTTCGAGTCCCTGAAGGCCCACCATTTATGACTTAACCCAATTTTTCAAGCGTTAGCGTAGAAGAATTGCTGATAGGTCAAACGCAATGAGCACCAAATTTGCACGACTATAAGGAGTGAACAAATTTGTGATGCGAAACTGCGAAAAATGCCCAGATAGCTCAGTAGGTAGAGCAGGGGACTGAAAATCCCCGTGTCGGTGGTTCGATTCCGCCTCTGGGCACCATGTATAAACCTCTGTCGTTGTGGAATGATGGAGGTTTTTTTCAATCCATTCAATAGACCAAAGAAATTAGGGTCTATTTTTTTATGGAAATTTTGCTGGATATCACAAATAATGAAAAATTCAAATAATATCATATATAAATTGATATATTTAGAATTACAAATAACAATTTATCCCATTAAAGTTTTACTTAGATTTTACACAATCATGCCTTTTTATTTTACTTTCTTGAATTAAAATAAGGTTGTAATAATAAATAAAAAGGAGTGTATGAGATATGAAAAAGTTAATATTATTAATGCTACTTATAATGGTAGTGTCAGTAGCTTTTGTAGGATGTTCAAATTCTGAAACGGGTTTTAATGCAAAAAAAGAAATTTCTGTTATATCTAGAGAAGATGGTTCGGGTACACGAGGTGCATTTATTGAACTACTCCATATTGAAGAGAAAGATAGTAGTGGAAAAAAGGTAGATAATACAACTAAAGAAGCTATTATTGCAAACAAAACAGATGTGATGTTAACTAATGTTTCAGGGGATACTTATGCAATTGGCTATGTTTCTCTAGGGTCATTAAATGACAATGTGAAAGCATTAATGATTGATGATTCTGCTGCAAATGTTGAAAATATAAAAAATGGAAGCTATAAAATTGCTCGTCCCTTCAATATTGCAATAAAAGGTGAAGCAACGGGACTTAAAAAGGATTTTATTGATTTTATATTAAGCTTAGAAGGACAAGCAGTTGTGGCAAAAAGCTATATCCAAATTAATGATAATGCTCCTGTATATAATGGTACAAAGCCAAGTGGTAAGATTGTAGTAGCTGGTTCTTCCTCTGTTACTCCTATTATGGAGAAGCTTAAGGAAGCTTATATAGCTATTAATCCTAATGCAACTATTGAAATCCAACAAAGTGATTCATCTACAGGTATGCAAGCTGCAATAGATGGAACTTGTGATATAGGAATGGCTTCACGTGATTTAAAAGACAGTGAAAAAGAATTGCTAAATTCTATGGAAATAGCTTTGGACGGGATTGCAGTAATTGTAAACAATGAAAACCCACTAAAAAATCTTACAAGTGAAGATGTAAAGAAAATTTTCACTGGCGAATATACTACTTGGGATACAGTATTAAATGGAGATAAATAATATAGAGAATATATATAGATAAAATTACTGCTTTATCATTGTTAAGGAGAAAATTATGAGTAAATATAAAGAAAATATTATGCAAGGTATATTTTTTATAGCAGCATTAACTTCTGTTCTTGGGGTAGCACTAATTTGTATATTTTTATTCGTTAATGGCATTCCAGCCATTGGGAAAATAGGCATGTTTGACTTTTTGCTAGGTAAAAACTGGACTCCTGGAAATGAACCAGCTTCTTATGGAATATTTCCAATGATACTAGGAAGTATTTATGTTACTATGGGGGCACTTATTATAGGTGCTCCAATAGGCATCTTAACTGCTGTTTTTATGGCTAAAATTTGTCCTAAAAATATTTATAAGATATTGAAGCCTGCAGTAGAGCTATTAGCAGGAATACCATCTGTTGTATATGGATTTTTTGGGCTTGTAGTCATTGTTCCCTTTGTTAGAAATGTATTTGGAGGAAATGGAAGCAGTATATTAACAGCATCTATTTTACTTGGAATTATGATATTACCTACTATTATAGAGGTAAGCATATCAGCTATTAAAGCTGTGCCTAATAGCTATTATGAAGGAGCTTTAGCCTTAGGCTCAAGTCGTGAAAAAAGTATATTTTTTGTGATAATTCCTGCTGCAAAGTCAGGAATAGTGGCGGGAATTATACTTGGTATAGGAAGAGCAATTGGTGAAACTATGGCAGTAATTATGGTAGCAGGAAATCAAGCTAGAATGCCTGCAGGCATATTAAAGGGTATTAGAACATTAACAGCCAATATAGTTATCGAAATGGGCTATGCAGCAGAATTGCATAGAGAAGCATTAATTGCCACAGCAGTAGTTCTATTTGTTTTCATTCTTATAATCAACTTTACATTTTCAGCTTTGACAAGGAGGGAGAAATAATGGAGTATATAAACAAGCAATCATTAATTAGCCAATTGAAAACTTATAAGAAAAATCCTTTGTCTTTATTTTTATTCTTATCAGTATTGTTTGCAGCTGTTTTTACATTTTCTGCTCTTCTGTTTTTAGTTGGCTATATATTATTTAAAGGTATTCCCAATCTTTCTCTTGACCTTTTTGCATGGAAATACAACTCAGAAAACGTATCACTCATGCCAGCTTTATTTAATACACTTATTATGGTTTTGTTATCTCTTCTTATATCTGCACCATTAGGAATATTTTCCGCTATTTATTTAGTTGAATATGCTAAGCGAGATAATAAAATAGTTGGAATTATAAGACTAACCTCAGAGACTCTTTCGGGTATCCCCTCTATTGTATATGGGTTATTCGGATTACTTTTTTTCGTAACTACTCTTGGCTGGGGGTTTTCACTGTTAGCTGGGGCATTTACTCTTGCCATTATGATATTACCTCTTATTATGCGAACTACAGAAGAAGCTTTAAAGTCAGTACCTAGTTCATATAGAGAGGGAAGCTTTGGTTTAGGAGCAGGAAAATTGAGAACTATATTTAAAATTGTGCTACCTTCAGCTCTTCCTGGTATATTAGCAGGTATTATTCTTGCTATTGGTAGAATTGTTGGTGAAACAGCAGCACTTATATACACAGCTGGAACAGTAGCAGAAGTTCCATCTAGCCTACTCTCATCTGGACGTACTCTTGCCATTCATATGTATGCCTTGTCTAGTGAAGGACTGCATACTAATGAGGCCTATGCTACTGCTGTAGTTTTGATTATTATTGTTTTATTAATCAACTGGTTTTCGGCATATGTAGCAAAAAAAATAGTGAAAGGATAAATATTTATGGACGATAAATTTAATATTAGAAACTTAGAATTATATTATGGGGATATTTTAGGACTAAAGGATATTAATCTTACATTACAAAGTAATAAGATTACAGCTCTAATAGGCCCGTCAGGCTGTGGAAAATCAACCCTTCTTAAAACCCTTAACCGGATGAATGATTTAGTAGAAGGGTGTAGAATTACTGGAGAAATCTTGCTTGATGGAGAAAACATTTATGGTGATATAGATATTAATCAGCTTAGAAAACGTGTGGGCATGGTGTTTCAAAAGCCTAATTTGTTTCCGATGAGTGTATACGATAACATTGCTTATGGGCCAAGAATTCATGGAATACGTTCAAAAATGGAATTAGATGAAATTGTAGAAACTGCATTGAGAAATGCTGCCATATGGGATGAAGTTAAGGATAGATTAAAAAAAGATGCATTAGGCTTATCTGGTGGACAGCAACAAAGACTTTGTATTGCAAGAGCCTTAGCAATTCAACCAGAGGTATTACTTATGGATGAGCCAACTTCTGCCTTAGATCCTATCTCAACTTCAAAAATCGAAGACCTTGTACTAGAACTTAAAAAGAATTATACTATTATTATAGTTACGCATAATATGCAGCAGGCAGTTAGAGTGTCTGATAAAACTGTTTTTATATTGCTAGGAGAGGTTATTGAATACGGTGCAACTGAGGATATATTTTCTATGCCTAAAGATAAACGCACTGAAGACTATATTACAGGAAGGTTTGGTTAATGACTATGCGTAATAGATTTGATAAAGAATTAGAACTTTTAAATACTGAGCTAATAGAAATGGGTTTACTAATTGAAAATGCCATTGAAAAAGCTGTAGAAGCATTAATAAAAAAAGATGAAAACCTTGCTAAAGAGGCTATTATATTTGATGAAATAATAGATGAAAAAGAAAAAGATATTGAACGCCAATGCCTAAAGCTTTTATTACAACAGCAGCCAGTAGCTACGGATTTAAGATTGATTTCTACAGCGCTAAAAATGATTACTGATATGGAGCGTATAGGAGATCATGCGGCAGATATTTCAGAAATTACTTTAAGATTTATAGATAAGGAATATATTAAAAAGCTAGAGCATGTTCATCAGATGGCAAAGGCAACTATTAAAATGGTGAAGGATAGTATTGATGCCTTTGTAGCTCGTGATTTAGTATTAGCCTATGCTGTTGAGGATTATGATGATGTTGTAGACGATTTATTCAATACAGTGAAAAATGAGCTAATAGATTTAATACGTGAGGATGTTAACAATGGAGAACAGGCAATAGATTTTTTAATGATAGCAAAATACTTTGAACGTATAGGAGATCATGCAGTAAATATTGCTGAATGGGTTGCTTTTTCCATTACAGGGAAACATAAAAATGAAAGGAAATAATTATGATATATATTGTTGAAGACGATGAAAACATAAGAGAATTAGAAAGCTATGCACTGCAAAGTAGTGGGTATTTAGTAAAATCTTTTGAAAACAGTGTAGATTTTTATGCTGCTTGTAAAGAACAATTACCTAATCTTGTTTTATTGGATATTATGTTGCCTAATGAAGATGGACTTAGCATACTTAAAAATTTGCGTGGCCAGAAAAAAACAAAACACATTCCCATTATTATGGTAACTGCTAAAACTACTGAGCTTGACAAGGTTAAAGGACTGGATGCAGGTGCAGATGATTATATTTCTAAACCTTTTGGTGTCATGGAGTTGATATCTCGTGTCAAAGCACTGCTTAGGCGAACAAATCAAGAAGACAATAAAAAAATATTAAGCTATGGTAACATTATGCTAGATGATGAAAGGCATATAGTAACAATAAATGGTGAGGACTGTCAGCTAACATACAAGGAATTTGAGCTACTAAAATATTTACTCTACAATCAAGGGATTGTACTATCAAGAGAAAGAATAATGGAACAGGTATGGGGCTTTGAATTTGAAGGAGAAAGCAGAACTGTAGACATGCATATAAAAACACTTCGACAAAAGCTGGGGGAAAGCGGGAAAGTAATTAAAACTATACGAAATGTCGGTTATAAAATAGGAGACTAGTATGAAAAAAAAGATTAATTTTCATTTATACCTTATTGGTGGAGTATCCATCATACTTACTACAATTTTTATTACCTTTATTTTCTATGGCCTTTTCCAGCAACAAGTGAAAAGAGATTTAAAAAACTATGGACAATTATTGGCACAAAACTATACACTCTCAAGCAATAGCATTATGTTTAAAGAAAAGGTTATGGGAGATTTACGTATCACTATTGTAAAACAAAATGGTGAAGTTGTTTTTGAGAGTTATGCTGATGTATCTCAAATGGATAATCATGGTAACCGCCCGGAAATAATAGATGCTGTGAATCGTGGAGAAGGCAACTCTGTTAGATATTCAAGTACTTTAGAGAATGACACTTTTTACTATGCTTTATTATTAAAGGATGGCAATATATTACGTGTTTCAAAACAAACACACAGCATAATGACACTTTTTTTAGGCATCCTTCCTTTAGTAGTTGGACTTGCAACTATAATATTCCTATTATGCCTTATACTCTCTCAAGTTTTGACTAGAAGGATTATTACTCCAATCGAAAAAATGGCTGAAAATATAGAGGCATTAGAAGAAAACATTGCTTATGACGAACTGATACCCTTTGCTAGAACCATAAAAATGCAAAACAATCATATTCTTAAGCAGATGGAGTATTTAGAGCAAGAAAAAAATAAAATTCAGATGATAACAGATAATATGTCTGAAGGTCTCATATTATTGAACAATGATAAAAACATATTAACTATTAATAACAGTGCAATCTATTTATTATCTGAAAAGGAGAAAGATTATATAGGCAAAAATATTTTGTATCTATCACGTAACGAGCAGCTAAATAATATTATAAATTCTGCTGCAGATGGAGAGAGTAGCTCTGCCTATATTTTCGTAGAAGACAAGCATCTTGAGGCTTTTGCTAACCCTGTTTATTATAAAGAAAATATGGTAGGTCTTATGTGCCTACTATTAGATGTTACTGAAAAAAAAGAAAGCGAAAAAATCAGACGAGAATTTACTGCTAATGTTTCTCATGAATTGAAAACTCCATTAACTTCTATTTTAGGATATGCATGGCTGATTAAAAATGGTGTAGCAAAACAAGAGGATATTAAAAACTTTGCAGATAGAATACACCATGATGCCAATCGACTTATTTTGCTCATAAACGATATCATTAAGCTGTCTGAATTAGATGATCCTAGAAAAGATATGAACTTGGAAGGAGTAGATTTATATGAGATAGCTAAGGAATGCGTTAGTTCACTTTCTGTTTCCGCTCAAAATAAAGAGGTTTCCTTAGAAGTTGTAGGAGAGTCTCATAAAGTGATTGCTAATCGTAGCATGATGGAAGAGCTTATTTATAATCTTTGCGATAATGCTATTCGTTATAATAAACCTTCTGGAAAAGTGACGATAACAGTAAAAGCCGAGAAGGAGAACATTATATTGTCAGTTGAAGATACTGGCATTGGAATTCCTAAAGAGCATCAGAGTCGAATTTTTGAACGGTTTTATTGTGTTGATAAAAGTCGTTTAAAGGCTACGGGAGGAACAGGACTTGGGCTTTCAATTGTTAAGCATATTGTGCAGCAGCATAATGCAAAGCTAGTATTAGATAGTGCTGTTAACCTTGGTACTAAAATTACGATTACTTTTATGAAGTAGTAAATAAGAAAACCTTATACTTTGATTATAAAATACTGCTTAAGTTTTAAAATGACAAGGCAGTATTTTAATTTGCTCTAAAACGCATAGCTATTCTTTAATAGCAACAACAAGAGTTGTTTGATATAATTTAATAATACAGTTAAGAATTGTCACAACTGCATGATTCATAAGAAAGGGAAGATTTAAGTGGAAATAATAAGAAATACATTAAATGAGCAAATAAATATTCCAGCTAGTTTAAAGGATAAAATACTAGATAAAAAATTCTGTTTTTTAGATATAGAGACTACAGGCTTTAGTAGAATAAGCAACTATATTATATTAATAGGAGCTCTATATATAAATGGAGAAAACTTAGAAATAGTTCAATTTTTTGCAGAAGGAGATAATGAGGAAAAAAACTTATTAGATAGTTTTAAAAGCTTTATATCTGATTTTGACATAATCATAACATTTAATGGAGATTCCTTTGATATACCCTTTATTAATTCTAGGCTCAATCATCATGGCATTAAATACAATATTAAAAATGATAAAGGTATTGATATACTAAAGATTGTTAGAAGAAAAAAAGACCTGCTTGGTTTACAAAAATATAATTTAAAAAGCATAGAAAGATTTCTAGGAATTGAAAGAGAAGATACTATAAGCGGCAAAGAAAGCGTTGAAATGTACTATGAGTATATAAAAACAAAAGATGTTAGGAAAAAGGACATTATTTTAAGACACAATTACGAAGATATATATAACCTACCTAAAATTTTAAAAATTCTTGATATTATAGATATAAAAAGTAAAATCAATATAAATACTAAATACAGAAATAAGGATATGCAAATAACTGTTGAAATAGACAATATTAAATATGAGGGAAGTATGATGATAATGAAAGGCCTTACTACTTCTTTTGCTACATTAGATGAAGTGCATTATGGAGATTCTCATGTGTTTAAATGGTATCCAAGAATAGGAGCATATGAAATAAGCCTACAGATTAAGAATGGTAAGCTTTCAGATGGTAGTAAATGCGTTTTTACTGATTACAGTATATTTAATTTGCCTATGCAGGAATTCAATAAGCTAGATTATAAGCTACCAGACAATATTATAATATTTGAACACAATGGACATTTCATAAGGGATAATATAGAATCATTTATAAAATGCTTTTGGGACAGCTTGTTCACTCAACGATAGAGAAGGGAGATATTAAATGAGCAGCAAGGATTATATATTGGGTTTAAAAAAAATAGTTCATGAAGAACTAGAAAAGACATATATAGAACTAATAGATGGATATATAAATAATGTAAGAAGCATTTTGTTTTTTATAGGCAAGTCTATATTATGTATCAAACATTTAAGGGATAATACCCCTTCAATAATACATGAAGTTGATTTGAAACTTATTGAAAAAACTTATGATAGACTATTTTATTATACTTACTGCCATGAAGAAAAACTATTTGCAAATAATGAAGTACTAACTAGGGATTTTAAATCTAAAATCATATCTAAGTTAATTGATATAAGTGATGATGAAATTAAAGACTTTTCATTAGGACAAATCTATGAAGCATTCATAACTAATAAACAGAAAAAATCCCTAGGACAAGTGTATACACCAGGTTACATAGTTAAACATATGGTTTCTTTAGGAATAACAGATGATACAATACTAAATAACCCTTATCTTAGAATAGTAGATCCAGCTTGTGGGGGAGGATATTTTTTGATAGGGGCCTATGAAAGACTAAAGAGTATATTTGAAAAGAATTACTCGTCTATAATAGCGGGTCATCCAGAAATAAAAGATGAAATAGGCAACAATATTCACTCTTTTATAATTAGGAACAACCTTCACGGATACGATATTGATGATTTTGCAGTTTATATGACAAAGATTTCACTAACACTTAAAGGAGACTTAAAAGACAATATCCAACCAAATGTTTTTAAAAGAGATATATTATTAGAGCAAAACAAAGATTTAGTAGATATTATTCAAGAAAAAGCTTCGAGTGATGAATCTATAGGGAAATTTGATTTGGTAATTGGAAATCCCCCTTATATAGGTCATAAAAGTGTAGATAAGGATTATAGAAAAAAACTTAAAGACTATTACTATGATGTCTATTCAGATAAGGCCGATGTTTCCTACTGCTTTTTCAAAAAAGCATATGAACTTCTTGAGAAACAAGGGAAATTGCTCTTTATTACATCTAGATATTTTATTGAAGCTCCTTCAGCAGTAGGGTTAAGAAGCTTTATTAAAAAATATTATTATATTAATAGGATAATAGATTTTTATGGGCAGAATATTTTCAAAGGAGTAGGCATAAGTCCTGTAATTGTAGAATGTACAAAAGATCATGGGATAAATAACAGAATTATAATAAATAGGTTTAAGAATGATAGCCTGTCAAGAAAGATGGTTTTAGATTTTAGCTATGACTTTGATGAATATTATGTAGGCCAAAATGAACTAAAGGAGAGCGGCTGGTTATTGGTAAGTAAAGAAGAGAGGGAACTATTCTATAAAATTCATAGCCAAGGCTTATATTCATTAGATTTAATATGTGAATGTAATCAGGGTATTATTACAGGATATGATAAGGCTTTTATAGTTGATATGGACATTATAGAAAAAAACAATCTTGAGAGTAAATTATTAAAGCCATGGATAAAAAATAGTGAGGTAAGAAAATACAGGGGTATTAATAATAAAAGATATATTTTGTATACAGATTTAATTGAAGAACCAGATAATTACAGAAATGCTATATCTCATATAAAACCTTTTAAAGAAAGGCTTGAAAGCAGAAGAGAGTGTGTAAAAGGTATTAGAGAGTGGTATCAGCTACAATGGGGAAGAGACTTAAGTATATTTAATAAACCTAGGATTTTTTTCCCATTTAAAGCATCGTCAAATGAGTTTACAATAGTATATGAAGAAGCTTGTTGTAGTGCAGATGTTTACATTTTAAGTGTAAAAGATAATTATAATGATGAAATATCTATTGAATACTTGGCTGCTTTTTTAAATTCTTTGATTTTTGAATTTTATTTTAAGTCAGTAGGAAAAAAGCTAAATGAAAATATGTATGAATATTATCCTAACAAGCTTATGTCATTAAGGATAAAACTAGGCTCAAATAGAGATGTAATAGAAGAAAAGGTAAAAAAAATTATGGACTATTATAATATTCTCCAGCAGCTAGATGATTTTAGGGGAGAAGAATTGCCTGGTGAAGATATTGAGAAATTAAATAAAGAAATAAACAAGGAAATTAGCTACATTGACAGTTACTTTTTTAGCCTTTATGAGCTTAGCCTTTATGAGATTAGAACTATAGAGAAGGCTTTCAAAGATCAGAATTAATATATCTGAAATCGAGAGAAACACATTTTTAAGGAGGTATTTAACTTGAAACATAAGAAAACAATTATTGTAATATTGTTTAGCCTTATTTTGATATTTTCTTCTAGCATAGGGCTGGCTAGAGTTTATTTTTATGATATCTATGGGCATTGGGCAGAAGATTCTATAATGTGGGGTGCTAATACTGTAAAGCTGTTGAATGGATATGAAGATGGCTCCTTCAATCCAGACGGATATATTAGCAGAGCTGAGTATATATCCTTACTTTATAGAACAGCAAAAAAGCAAGGAATTATTGATGATGTAAGAACAGACCTTGAATATTCAGATTTAGACTATAGCTTTTGGGGCTATGACCATATTTCTATGGTTAAGTCATATATAGACAATAAAAGCTATGATGTAAAGTTTAATAGCATTTTTTCGGGGAAATCTTTTTATCCAAATGACAAGATTACTAGAGAAGAAGCCACAATTTTAACTTACTTTTTCACATTACCACCCGTTGCTTTAAAAGACTTAAATTTTAATGATATTGATAATAATTACAAATACTTTAATGAAATAAAATCTATAACAAATAATGGAATAATTTCTGGTTATCCTGATGGAGCCTTTAGACCTAAAAACAATATTACTAGAGGAGAAGCAGTGACCATTATCAAGAGACTGTTTTCTGAAGTAGAATATCAGAAAAAATCTTATATTGAAGATATTAAATTGATCGAAAGCTCAGATAAAGTTAACTATCCTTTGTTTGGAGATTATTTTAATACTCAGCTTAGTAAAGATGATTTGCTTTATAAAAGGGCTATAGAAACTATGGAGTATGTTTCACTAGCAGGAGTAATCCCTTTTGAAGAAAGACATTTATATGATACTAATCCAATGAAGACCATGGAAGAGCTCAAGAATAATAATTATAGCAATATTATTGGAACTAATTATTATCTTATTAAAAATGGAAGTAGGGCTTATAATGATAAAGTAAAGTTAGCAAACGAAATTTTCCAAGCCTATATAAATGGTGCTCAAGTTACCAATAGTGAGGCAAGTATTATTTTTAAAGAATTTTCAGGCCTAGTAGAAAGTAATGAATTAATCATAGAGGCCTTAGAGCTCTGGGAAAATACATCTTCAAGTGAAGAGGTATACAACAATGCTGTATTTATGAGGTCTAAAGTTTATTTAGCAGAAGGCCAAGGAAAGGATGCAATGGAATTATATAAAGATATGAATAGCTTAAGGCCTAATATAAGAACTATTCAGCTAATGAATCAAGGCTATGTTTTAGCTAGTTATAATGAATATGACATAGCAGAAAATATTCTTAGAGAAGGCTGGGAACAAGTAAAAAAATTAGATGGTTATATCATAAATCAAAAAAACTATGATGAACAATTTATTGGAGCTTTAAAAGAAATACTTAGCTTAAAAGAAAACACATTATAAAAAAGTTTCTGTATAAAAAACCCTTACTAAAGGGTTTTTTTACTTTTGTGTTATAAATACAAGACATTATGCCCATAATATATTAGTGAGATTGGAGGGATAGCATGTCTTATAAAGTTGGGATTCCACAAAGCCTTTTTTTCTATGATTATTATCCATTGTGGAAAGAATTTTTTAATGAGCTTGGAGCTGAAGTAGTTGTTTCTTCAAAAACAAACAAATCAATCTTAAACAGTGGCGTGTCAAGCTGTGTAGATGAAGCCTGTCTTCCTGTAAAGGTATATCATGGTCATGTAAATGAATTAAAAGACAAGGTAGATTACATATTTATACCTAAACTAATCAGTATTCATAAAAGAGAATATGGGTGTCCAAAATATTTAGGATTACCTGAAATGATTAAGCACTCAATTTATGACCTGCCTATTTGTATAGACGTAAAGGTAGATTTGAAAAAATCAAACTTCAAAATGGTTTCAACAGTTGTAGAAGCTGGGAAATATATTAGTCCAAATCTTATTAAAATAAAAAAGGCATATAATATAGCTTATAGCCACTATCAAAACTACAAAAAACTCATTAATAAAGGGGTAATACCAATTGAGGCTATTAAAATTTACAATAGTGCAACTAAAGCTATAACAACTACGAATAACAAAGAGCTTAAGCTCATGTTAGTTGGACATCCATATAATTTATATGATGAATATACTAATATGAGCCTTATAAAAAAGCTATGGAGTAAGGGAATTAATATTATTACTCCAGAAATGATAGACAAGGATAAGTCTAATTACTATTCATCCACTATATCTAAAAGAATGTTTTGGAGTTTTGGTAGAAGAATTATAGGTTCGTCATTTTACTCAATTCATGAAAAAAATATAGATGGAATTATTTATATTTCTGCATTTGGCTGTGGAATTGATTCAATATTAATTGATATAGTCCAAAGAGAAGCACGAAAATCTGGTATTCCTTTTACCTTGCTGACAATTGATGAGCATACAGGAGAAGCTGGTATAAATACTAGGATAGAAGCATTTGTAGACATGATTAAAAGGAGAAAGATAAATGAAAATTACATTTCCACACATGGGTAATACATATATTGCTGTAAAGGGATTACTTGAGGATTTAGGAAATGAAGTAATATTAGCACCTAGATGTAGTAAAAAAACTTTAGAGCTAGGAACTAAGCATTCACCAGAGACAATATGTTTGCCTCTAAAAATAAATATTGGTAATTATATTGAAAGTATAGAAAAGGGAGCAGATACTATAATAATTACAGGTAGCTGTGGACCATGTAGATTTGGTTTCTATCCTCTCATGGAAAAAGAAATTTTAAAAGATTTAGGATATGATGTGAACCTTATAGTATTTGACCCTCCTGATGGGAAACCAATGGTTCTAATAAAAAGAATATTTGAAGCTATGAATACATCAAATCTCTATAAAATAATTAGAAGCGGAAAAAGAGCCTATGAAATATTAAGTCGTGCAGATGAATTAACAGACTTAGCAAATAAAAAGCGTCCAATAGCAGTAAATAAGTTTAAAGTAGATACAATAATGGAAAATTTTTATAGTAATATAGAGAATGCACATGGAGTAAAAAACATATTAGATCTCATTAATACAACTAAGCTAAGGTTAAATGATATAGAATTAGAAAATGAAAAAAGGCCCATTAAGATTGGCATAATAGGAGAAATATATACAATTATTGAACCCTTTGTAAATTTATACATTGAAAGAAAGCTTGGGCATTTAGGAGTGGAGGTAGAAAAATCTTTGACTCCAAGCAACTGGGCAAAACATCACATTTTTGCTTTTCCATTTGGGTCAGCTGAGGAAAAAAGCAAATGGAGAGCTGCTAAGCCATATTTAAACACATTGGTAGGGGGACATGGAAGAGAGACTATAGGCAGTGCGATCCAATATGCACAAAGAGACTTTGACGGATTAATACAAATATTTCCTTTAACCTGCATGCCTGAAATTGTTGCAGAAAGTATTCTTCCTACTATCCAAAAGGATTACAACATCCCTATACTTACATTAGTAGTAGATGAAATGACAGGAGAGGCAGGCTATCTAACTAGACTGGAAGCCTTTGTAGATCTATTGAAGAAAAGAAGGGAGGAAAAGGATATTGAAGGAATGTTATTTAGGGGTTGACGTAGGCTCTGTAAGCACAAATATTGTATTGATTGATGATGATGGAAACATTTTGCTTAAAAAATATGTAAGAACACAAGGTAAACCTATAGAGATTTTGCAAAAGGGACTCAAAGAGATAAAAAATGAAATGGAAGATTTAACAATAAAGGGTGTAGGAGCCACAGGTAGTGGCAGATATTTAGCTAATATGATATTAGGTGCAGATGTAGTAAAAAACGAAATAACATCTCATGCTGTTGCCTCAATAAAATATGTTCCTAGTGTTAGAGCTATATTAGAAATAGGAGGACAAGATTCTAAGATAATTTTATTAAGAGATGGAGTTGTAAACGATTTTGCAATGAATACCGTTTGTGCAGCAGGTACAGGCTCGTTCTTAGACAGACAGGCTTCTAGGCTTGGTATACATATAGAAGAGTTTGGTAAGCTTGCACTAAAATCTAAAAATCCTGTTAGGATTGCTGGGAGATGTGCAGTTTTTGCTGAATCTGATATGATTCATAAACAACAGCTAGGACATAATCAAGAAGATATAGCAAGGGGCTTATGTGAAGCCTTGGTTAGAAATTATTTAAACAATGTTGGCAAGGGAAAGGAGATCTTAGATACAGTAGTATTTCAAGGTGGGGTAGCAGCAAATGCAGGAATAAAAAAAGCTTTTGAAGATGCTCTTAATACTGAAATTATAGTACCAGAGAACTTTGATGTTATGGGAGCTATTGGAGTTGCTCTTCTTTCAAAGGAAGAAGTAAAGGTGAAGGGTAAAACTAGTTTCAGAGGCTTGAGTATTTCTGAAACTCCATACAGGGTTAAAGGCTTTGAATGCAATGATTGCTCAAATATGTGCGAAGTAATAGAAATAATTGCTAATGAATATATTATAGCTAGATATGGAGATAAATGTGGAAAATGGACTGGACAACTGGCATCATCAAATAAAAACCTAGCTTGAAACGGATACCAAAGGTATCTGTTTTTTTTGTATGATGACGAAAAAAATATGGATGTGCTATAATATTATTATTAACTGCAGAAGAAGGGATGACTAAATGAGCAACAATATATGTAATAATAATATTTTAAGCGAAAAAGATATGAAAAAACAGAAATGGGACTATAAATCTACTCTTAAAAAAGGTTTTTTTAGTGGATTATCAACTACCTGGGAGCTAACTAAAATAATTGTTCCTGTGTTTTTTGCTGTTACAATTTTAAAGCATACACAGCTATTAGAGTATCTATCAAATTTATTTAAACCTTTTATGGATATATTAGGTTTACCAGGCGAGGCTGCAATAGTGTTAGTTTTAGGGAATACGGTCAATTTATACGCTGCTATAGGTGCAATAGCAGGCCTTACTCTGACATCAAAAGAAATTACAATTATAGCAGTTATGCTTTCTTTTTCACATAGCCTGTTTATGGAAACTGCTGTAGCTAAAAAGACAGGTATAAGTGTAGTATTGGTTTTGATAATTAGGCTATCACTCGCTATAATTTCTGGGCTTGTGCTAAATATTCTCTTATAATGGAGGCTTAAAAATGAACTTAGTAGATATACTCAAAGAAGGAACCTTTGGAAGTCTTAGCTCTGTTATTAACATAGGAAAGATAGTTATACCATTAATGATTATAATTCAGATATTAAAGGACCTGAATATATTAAGGAAGTTATCAAACAGGATGAAGCCTGTTGCAAGACTTTTAGGAGTTTCAGAGGAATCAACCTTTCCAATTATGATAGGCTTGATTCTTGGTCTTTCATATGGAGCAGGGGTAATAATTAATAGTGCTAAAGAAGGCAACCTAAACAAAAAAGATTTATATCTTATAGTAATTTTCTTAATAGCTTGTCATTCTGTTTTTGAAGACACACTCCTTTTTGTTGCAATGGGCGCAAATGGATGGCTATTATTAGGTATTAGAATAATAACAGCAATAATATTAACTTCTTTTACTGCAAGATATATTAATAAAGCATTATTTAAGTCCTAATTTTTTGCAAAAAGAAGGTTTTTTTTGATATATATAGAACTATTACAGTAGATTTTAGTCAGAAAAGGGGAGATATATATGTCGCTCTTAAAAGTTAAGGAAGTAACACCAGGCATGGTACTTAACAAGGATGTAGAGAATACCAAAACAGGTGCAATATTATTAGCTAGTGGTACAGTATTAAATCGTAACAACCTAACAACATTGAAAAACTTAGGAGTAGAGTATGTAGACATATATGAAAGCCAAAGTATAAAAGATAATTACTTAATTATTGATGATGATAAATTTATAGATACTTACAATGCTTTTGCTGATAAAACTAAAAATATATTAAGTAATGCTAGATTTGGGAAAAAGATTGTTGTAAATGAAATAGGTGAAATAGCAAATGAAATGATAGATGAGATTGTAAAGAGTAATAATATACTAGGCAGGCTGAGGCTTATAGAAGAAGATAATGATTACACATTTCAGCATTCTCTTGATGTTAGTATGTTAGCCGTAATGATTGGCAAATGGTTAGGCTATTCTAGTATAGAGCTAAAGCAAATCTCTCTTGCAGGTTTGTTTCATGATATAGGGAAAGTAAAAATCTCTAATGATATAATGTACAAGCCTTGTAAATTGACTGAAAGCGAATTTGAATTAGTAAAAAAACATACAATTTTTGGATATAGCATATTAGATGAAACCATAGGAATTAGTAAAAACATTGCCTACGCTGCATTACAGCACCATGAAAGGGAGGACGGAAGTGGCTACCCCCTTGGAGTAAAGTCAGAGAAAATCCATGAATATGCAAAAATAGTTGCTGTATGTGATATTTTTGATGCTATGACTACTAAAAGAATATATAAGGACAAGCAGTCTCCATTCTTAGTAGCAGAACATATAATAAGCAGTAGCTTTGGTGTACTAGATCCTAGGATTGCTACAATATTTACTAACAATATATCTAAGTTTTATGTAGGAAATATTATAAAGCTTAACACTGGAGAAATTGGAGAAATTATTTATGTTCACAAGCAAGTGCCTACAAGACCAATAGTAAAAGTAGAAGATAAATTTATAGATTTATTAAATGAAAAAGACAAGTATATATTAGATGTGATTAATTAACCTTTAAAGCTCAAATCCTTAAGGATTTGAGCTTTAATTTAGTTTGTTGTTCTTATTCTAAGCTTTCTACTTCAGCACTTTCTGCTGTACAGTGACGAGGCTTTTTGCCATCAATTTGTCTAGGGAAGAGACTTGGGAAAGTAGAGCAGATTGGTGATTCTTCAGCAGATAATACAGGAAAACCTGTTGATAAAACACATAGCTGAACAGGTACTATTATTTTCTTTTCGCATGTTACACATAATGCTATTAGCAAGCTAATTCTAACAACACCAGTAGTTGGATTAACTACAATATCTCTTGCTATGCTGTTTGTTGCAAGCCTTACTTCACAAGCAATGTTGCAAAACTCTGTAAACCTTGGAAGAAAAGCCCCTTCAAATACTGATGGTAAACATAGCTCAAAGAAATTTGTCAATAAAAGTGGATTTTCTGCTGTACCTACTGGCACATTTGCAGTTAATGTAGCTACACATTCCTTATCACAGTCATCAGTAAATAAAACATCGATTTCTATTATTACATTACCTGTTATTCTGATGTTTTGTGTTCCAAATATAGGTGTTCCTTTACCAAGCTCATCACAATCATGTGTATCAGTGTAAACTAATCTTTCACTAGCAAAACCATCAGGTCCTATTGCAGTCACAGGAATTCCATTTGCTGTCTCAACAAACTCTGCACCTGAAAGGGTAGTATCAGGGTTTGCTACTAGATTTTCAGGGTCATTGATATTGCCAGGATTGAAAAATTTTCTACATCTAATATCTAGTACTCTTATAATTCTTGCTCCCCTGCCTAGGGCTGGAGAAAATGTTTGATTAGCAACAGTTCTTATTGCTTGAAGATTAAATAGCTTAGCATCATATACCTTTTGGACGTATATAGGTTCGGTTACAATTTTTTTAAGATTACCATCAAAGGGACCACATCCAGTAGTAGCATTACAACATCTATCAGGTAAGCTAAGGTTTATCGGTCCAGATTTATTGCCACAAGACATAACTAATCCTCCTTTTTTAAAAGATGAATGTATTTCTTAATTCCAATATATTCCTTGTCAAAAATTGTGTTACATGCATGACTTATAATGTAATATTTTTAATAGTAAAAAAATATAATTATATGAAAGGGAATATTATGAATTATATAATATTTTATGAATTAAAGCTTTGAGAGGTTACAGAATATTATTTATGCTATGGAGGTATTCTTATGGGTTTTATGAACATACATGAAATACTTTTAATGGATAAAGATGAAAATCTATATAGAATATATAAATATGAAAAAAAAATTAAACTGACCTATTATGATAAATTAAGCGGAAAAACAAATGTAAGCTTAATTATAGATGACTGCTTAGATGAGTATGATGCAGCTATATCTAAAAATGGTATAGTATATTTAATATGCCAAAAGATAGATAAAAGTGTAATATTGATTTCAATAGATAAAGAAAGTTATGAAAAACATATACTTGCAGACGAATTTAAGGGTAAACTAATAAATTTAAACATCAGAGTGATAGATGAACAAACCCATATTATATATTGCGTGGAATCTGAAGAAGAGAATGAGATACTAAGAATATATCATCATTATTTATTAGGGGATATATGGAAGACACATGTGGTTTCTAACATTCGTAAAAGGGAGATAATAAACCCAATATCAATAGTTGAAACAGATGGAAAGCTAATAATTAGCTATTACGATATCGCAGATAATAATGAGCAAATTTTTATCAGTTTATATGATATACATACCTGCACATGGTCAGACAAAGTACAAATTACTGCAGATAATAATATGAAAATATATTTAGATATGATTAGCTATGACAACAAGGAAATAGACTTATGCTATAGTCAGTTCATAGAAGGAAATTTTGTGGTGAAATATGAAAAATACAATATTTCAGGTGAAAATTTAGTAAAGCAATATGAACATGTTTTATCAAATCCAGCAAATTGTATGTATCCAAACTTTGTATATAGTAGGGAAACCCTATGGATTACATGGATAGAATACAATAGTGTCTTAAGCTGCTTTTCAAATGATAGTGGACTAAGCTTCAGTCCTCCATATATATGGGAGAGTTCGAAAAGAGATAATTTTGCTAGATATAAATTTCTTACTAATAATATATCTATTTTAAATGATTATAGACTTAATTATACATTTGGCACGTATGGAGAGGATATTTCATTTATTGGCTTTGGTGATATTAAAGCTGCACTAGAAGTTCCACTAAAATCTCAGCTTAAAAAAAAAGACGAGGATGAAAACATGATTGAGACAGAGATTAAATGGGAGAAGGAAGTGAACAAAATGGAGGATTCTTATGATATTCAAAAAGAAATAAAGGAATTAAATGAAAAGATTACTAAAATAGAAAATGATTTATTGTCAATAAAAGATGAAATCCAAAACATTAAAACAGAGCATAAAACAAAAGATGAAAAACAATTGAACCAATCAGAATTTGCACAGGACATAGATAAACGTTTAGCCCATGTTGAAATGTATTTAAACAGAAGGGGCAGAGGTTTTACTAGAGGATAAAGAATCGGCTTGAATTATACCAAGCCGATTCTTTATCTATTTTGTGTATATGTCCTTTTCAAATATGTCTTTAATAGTTTGAATATCATTATATATGCTTAAAAGAAGCATAAGCTTTATACGAGCTTTTTGTCCTGGAAGATTATTCCCAAAGATTGCCCCGATATTTCTTAAATTTTTACCACCACCAGGATAACCATAAGTGTCAAGAACTCTGCCAGTAGGACATCTTGACACAATAACTACAGGTATATTTTTTTCAATACTTCTTTTGATACCTTTATACATTTCGATAGGAACATTTCCACGGCCCATGGCCTCTACTACAATACCCTTATATCCAGCACCTATACAATAATCTATTAAGTCAGAATCCATACCTGCAACACTTTTTAGCAGCGCAACCTTAGATTCAATGTTTTCGGTTTCAATATGGTCATGATTTATAATATCTCTATAAAATATAACTTCATCATTATCTACGATTCCCAAAGGTCCAAACTCAGGAGATTTAAAAGTATCAAGAGAAAGTGTATTTGTTTTAGTTACTTCAGATGCAGCATTAACCTCATTGTTCATAACAACAAGAACACCTTTATTAACGGCTTCTTTAGAGATAGCGGTACAAATTGCCGCTGATAAGTTGCTTGGTCCATCATATCCTAGCTCAGAAGAGTTTCTCATAGCCCCAACAATAACAATTGGCTTTTTAGGTTTTATTGTCAGGTCAAGAAGATAAGCTGTTTCTTCAAGAGTATCGGTACCGTGAGTGACAACTACACCTGTTATATCATCTCTTGAGATAGTGTTTTTAACAAGCTTTGACAATTCCATCATCATTTCTGGATCTATATGAGGACCAGGATATTCACCAAAATTTATCCTTTCAATTTCAGTGAATTTCTCTATATTAGTCACCATCCCCATTATTTCTTCACTAGTTAGACCAGGAATCGCAGCATTCAATCTTGGGTCTACCTTCATAGAAATTGTACCACCTGTAAAAATTACTGCCACCTTATTACCCACTTTTAGCCCTCCTATGGAAACGAATTTAATCCAATATAATTCTACCATAAAAAATAAAGTATTGGAAACAAATGAAAATAATTTAAAATAACAATTTATGCATAAATACAAAAAAGACCCCTTAGGGTCTTTTTTGTGCATTCCTACCTTCGAAATAGGATGCAAAGTAAACCGTTCAAAAGGGGTATTGGGAATAGAGATCTTTATAAAGGCTACCAGGGGTGTAGCCTCAAACAAATTATAACAAAATGCGACAGACTCTGCAACAATTTTAATTAAAAACATTTAAAATTTATATAAGTTTGTTAACTAGACTTTAAACTTTTACAATATTTATATATAATAGTAAGGTATAGCTAACATATTAGCAAAATTAGCTGGGGTATATAATTATTGAAAATTTACAAAATACTAAATATAGAATAAAAAGCTTGTTTTTTATTTTGGAATACACTTGAGGTGATTTAATGAAGGTATATTTAGATAATAGCTCTACTACAAGACCAAGAGACGAAGCGATTGATGAAGTAATCAGTATGATGAAATATGAATATGGTAATCCATCATCACTTCATAGAATGGGATTGGAAGCCGAAAGAAAAATAGAGAGTTCTAGAAAAAATATTGCTGATTTTCTAAAATGCAATAAAAGTGAGATATTCTTTACATCTGGTGGAACTGAATCAAATAATATTGCAATACAAGGCTTAATCAATAAAAACATAAAAAGAGGCAATCATATAATAACAAGTAAATTTGAACATTCTTCTGTACTAAAAGTACTAAAGCATTATGAAAATAAGGGATTAAAAATAACTTATTTAGATTTAAATGCGCATGGCATGATAGATTTAGAACAATTAAAGGAAATTATAAATGAAAATACTATACTAGTATCTATAATGATGGTAAACAATGAAATAGGTACTGTTTTACCTATAGAAAGTATTAGCCAAATTGTTAAGCAAAAGAATAAAGATACAAATCTTCATGTAGATGGGATACAAGCTTTTGGAAAGATAGAAACAGATGTAAAAAAACTGAAGGTAGATACTTTTTCCTTTAGCAGCCACAAGGTTCATGGACCAAAGGGGGTTGGGGGGCTGTATGTGAAGAAAGACATAGCTCTTGAGCCTATATCTTTTGGAGGGAGTCAAGAAAACGGATTAAGGTCTGGCACAGAAAATGTACCTGGAATAGTTGGGTTTGGTAAATCTATTCAAATATTAAAAGAGACATATGACAAAGAGATACAGCATATTAAAGAAGTTAAGAATTATTTTCTAACAAATTTGAAATCAAATATTGAAGGTATTAAAATAAATAGTTTACAAGATGACAGATGTGCTCCTCATATTTTAAATATTTCATTTATTGGAGTAAGGGGAGAGGTATTGCTGCATTACTTAGAGGATAAAGGGGTTTATGTGTCTACAGCATCTGCTTGCTCCTCTCATGGAAAGAAAAAGAGTCATGTCCTAGAAGCAATAGGACTAAGTGATGCTGAAATAGAAGGAGCAATTAGATTTAGCTTCTCACATTATAATACTATAGAGGAAATAGACTATGCTATTGAAATACTAAAGGAATCAGTAATAGATATTAGAAAAATAACTATGAGGTGAGATTATTGAATAAAGTGTTAAGCGTTAGCTTCGGTGAAATTGCTTTAAAAGGTAAAAATCGTTTTTATTTTGAAAACAGACTAATAAGAAACATTAAAAATATATTAAATGAAATTGGAGAAAACAAGGTCTATAAAGAACAAAGCAAAATTTATATTGAAATAGAAAACGATTATATAGATGAAGCCATTAGAAAGCTGAGAAGAATTTTTGGTATTGTTAATATTAGCCCATGTTATAGGATAGAAAAAGATATAGATGAGATTATGAAGAGCTCATTAGAAACACTAGAAGAAGCTAGAAAACTAAAAGGTATAAAAACATTTAAGGTTGATGTAAATAGAGCAGATAAAAGGTTTGAACCTAACTCAGTAGAATTAGCTAGGGAAGTAGGAGCTTATATATTAAAAAACTCAGAAGGCTTCACAGTAGATGTTCATAATCCAGATGCATATGTGCATATAGATATTAGGACCAATTGTTATATTTATACTGACAAGATTAAAGCATATGGCGGATTACCAGTAGGTACAAATGGAAAAGGCCTATTACTGTTATCTGGAGGAATTGACAGCCCTGTAGCAGGTTTTTTAATAGCTAAAAGAGGAGTAGAGATAAGTGCAGTACATTATCATAGCTATCCATTTACGAGTGAAAGGGCAGAAGAAAAGGTTAAAACACTTGCAAAAATACTTACAAGATATTGTGGTAGAATTAAGTTGTTTAGTGTAAATATATTAGATATTCAAAAAGAGATTAATGCAAAATGCCCTGAAGATGAAATGACTATTATATCTAGAAGATTTATGATGAGAATCGCAGAAAAAATTGCATTAAAAGAAGAAATAGATGCATTGATTACAGGAGAGAGCTTAGGTCAAGTAGCTAGTCAAACGATTAAAGGAATTAATGTAACTAATTCTTCAGTTAACATACCTGTATTAAGACCTCTTATAGGTATGGACAAAGTTGACATTACAGAGATATCAAAGGATATAGGTACATATGAAACTTCAATTCTTCCATTTGAAGATTGCTGTACTGTTTTTTTACCAAAGCATCCTGTGACAAGGCCGAAATTAGAAGATATTGAAGAATCAGAGAAAGTATTAAATATTGAAGAGTTAATAGATAAAGCAATAGAAAAAATGATAGTATATAAAGTGAAACCTGAATAATCAACAGATTATTTTAAAACTAAATTCTAATAAAAAATATAGTTTTATGGATTTGGAAAAAGATTAATAATGTAGTATCATAATTATATAGAAGCTTTAAGAATAATAGATGGATTTATTAGCAGAGAATTTTATAGAAGGAGAGATGAAATTATGAAAAAAGGTTTAATGGTGCTAGTTATTGTTCTAGCAATAATAATAGCATTTGGTTTTAGTATTGCAGGTAGCTACAATGGTCTAGTAAGATTAGATGAAGAAGTAAATGCTAAATGGGCTCAAGTTGAGAATCAGTTAAAAAGAAGGGCAGACTTAATACCTAACTTAGTAAGTACAGTAAAGGGATTCGCAGCACAAGAAGAAAATGTTTTATTAGGAGTAACTGAAGCAAGAAGCAGGCTTGAAACAGCTAGAACGCCTGGAGAATTTGCACAAGCAGATGCCCAGCTTACAACTGCCTTAGACAGACTCAATGTAGTTGTAGAATCATATCCAGATCTAAAGTCAAATGAAAATTTTATTAGATTGCAGGATGAATTAGCAGGTACTGAGAACAGAATTGCAGTATCAAGGATGGACTATAATGAATCAGCAAAAACATTTAATAGCAAGGTAAGAAGTTTTCCAACAAATATTATGGCCGGTATTTTTAGATTTGAGCAAAAAGAATATTTCGAAATTAATGAGCAAGATAAAGAAGTGCCAAAAGTTGAATTTTAGTAGGGTGAAATAAATGAAAAAAAACATATTTAGTATTTGTTTTTTGTTGATAATTTCCATGCTTTTATTTAATCCAATTGCATATGGAAGTGAAATTAAATTACCTGAACCAAGTAAAGAATTTTACGTTTATGATGAAGCAAATATAATAGACAATCATTTAGAGAATTACATTATAAATATAAACCAACAGCTTTATAGTCAAACTGGATCACAAATAGTAGTAGCTTCATTAAAGTCTCTAGATGGAAATAGTGAACAAGAAGTAGCAGTAAGACTTTTTAGAAAATGGGGAATCGGTAATAAGGAAAAAAATAATGGTATACTAATGCTAATAGCTCCAAATGAAAAAAGGTTATGGATAGAAATAGGATATGGACTAGAAGGAGCCTTACCCGATGGAAAGGTAGGAGAAATACGAGATAAACATATATTTCCCTATTTTAAAGAGGAAGATTATAATACAGGAATACTAAAAGGGTTTGATGCTATATTATTTGAAGTAGCTAAAGAGTATAATATAGAAAATAATTTTCAAAGCTCAAATTTTCAAAACAATTATGAATATAATGAAGAATATGGCTTTAGCTCGAATGGCGTAAAACCAATCCTAATGATTATAGGAATAATAGTATTTCTAATAATTGATTTTAAGTTCTTTGGTGGTATGCTCACAATGATGCTACTTCGTTCTTCTACTAGAGGAGGTAGGGGAGGATTTAGAGGTGGCGGTCGAGGAGGAGGAGGTAGCCGAGGAGGTGGTGGCTCCTCTGGAGGTGGTGGCGCTGGAGGCGGTTGGTAAAGTGTAGATTATTTCTACGCTTTTTTTTCTGTAAATTTATAAATTAATCGCTATGAAATACATAATAATGTTATAATTATTTTTACTGGGGTAATAATAATCTACAAAAGCAAATGCAAACTATTTGCATTAGATAGGAGGAAACATATGAAGACAAATATATTTAAAGGAACTCTCATTATTATAATGATGTTAACTTTATTGTTGAGTGGATGTTCAGGGAAAAGTCCCAATGGAACCTATGAAAGTGGACTTAAGGTTTATACAAGCTTTTATCCTGTATATTATTTAGCAGAACAAATAGGAAGGGATAGAATTGATTTAAATGTTATTATTCCAAATGGTTCAGAGCCTCATGACTACGAACCTTCAATGAAGGAAATGGCTGATGTGGAAAATGGAAGTATTTTCATATTTAATGGAGCGGGAATGGAGCCTTGGGCAGAAAAGCTAGCTCATAATTTAAATGGAAAAGGTATTAAAACTTTAAATTTAAGTCAATATGTAAAGCTTATAGAAGTATTTGAAGAAGAGCATGATGATCATGAAGATGAAGACCATAACCATGACCATGGGCTATATGATCCTCATATATGGCTTGATCCTATTAACATGGAGAGAATGGCTTATGAAATAATGATAGAATTCTCAAAATTAGATAATAAAAATGAAGACTTTTATAAAAGGAATTATGAGGAACTTTCTTTAAAGCTTAAAGAATTAGATTTAAAATACCAAATGGAGCTTAGTAACAAAAACAGAGACACTATATTGGTCTCTCATCAAGCCTTTGGATATATGACAAAGCGATATGGACTAAAGCAAGTTTCCGTTACTGGTATAACTCCTCATGAAGAACCTAGTCCAAAAACAATTGCTAGACTTTTAGATATAATAAAGGATGAGGGCTACGAATTCATATTTTTAGAGAGCTTAGCTAGTCCAAAAGTCGTGGAATTATTAGCTCAAGAAGGAAATTTAAAAATACTTGAATTAAATCCTATTGGAGGACTTACTAAAGAACAGCAGGACAGTAAAGAGGATTATATTACTTTAATGGAGCAAAATCTAGAAAATCTAAAAAAGGCACTGGTGAAATAATATGAAAGAAGCAATAATAAGTGTAGACAGTTTAAGCTTTGGATATGACAGTAACTTAGTTCTTGACAATGTAAGCTTTGATATAGAAAGAGGAGATTATATAGGAATAATAGGGGCTAATGGCTCTGCTAAAAGTACACTGCTAAAGCTAATCCTTGGGTTACTTAAGCCTAATAAGGGAAGTGTAGAGATATTCGGACATAACATAGAGGGCTTTAAAGATTGGAATAGGGTAGGATACTTGCCTCAGAATGTGAAGGATTTTAATACTAGGTTTCCAGCAACAGTAGAAGAGATAGTAGGATGTAGCCAATATTCACAAATGGGAGTATTGAAAATATTAAACAGGAGTATTAAAAACTCTACATTGTCTGCATTAAAAGCTGTTAATATGGAAGATTTTAAAGATAGCCTCATAGGTAACCTTTCTGGAGGACAGCAGCAAAGAGTTTTTTTGGCAAGACTTCTTGCAAATAGCTCGGAAATAATTATTATGGACGAACCTTTAATAGGTATAGATGCAGAATCTCAGGACATATTTTTCCAAATCATAGATAGGTTAAATAAGACTCTTGGAATTACTATTGTAATTGTTCTGCATGATATGGATATATTAAAGGACAAAGCAAATAAAATATTTCATCTAGGTAATAGAAAAATCAAAATAGATAATATTAAAATATAAATACATATAAGGTTATATTGAGGAGAGAAAAAACATGGCTATGTTATCATATTCTTTTATGCAAAGAGCATTATTTATTGGCTTAATTATATCTTTAATAAGTTCAAGTATGGGATTATTTCTAGTATTGCGTAGGTTTTCTATGGTAGGAGACACACTTTCTCATACAGCACTAGCTGGTGTGGCATTGGGAATGGTAACTAATACTTATCCAGTATATGCAGCTATATTGACCACATTATCAGCGTCATTTTTAGTTGAAAAGCTGAGAAAGGAATATAAGGAGTACGCAGAAATATCTCTTGCCATAGTTATGGCAGCAGGCATAGGCTTTGCAAGCCTATTAATAAGTATAGGGAAAAATAAAACAATAGGAATTATGAATTATATGTTTGGAAGTATATCCTTAGTTACGGAAAAGGATTTAATAGTTGTTACTATTTTAGGTGTAATAATTTTTGCAACTATAATAGTGTTTTTTAGAGCATTGTTTTATATAACCTTTGATGAAGGAGATGCTTATTTTAGAGGAATACCTGTAAAAACTTTAAACCTAATATTTTCTATGCTTGTGGCTATTACTATAACCCTATCTATGAGAATAGTAGGAATTTTGTTAGTATCATCAATGATGACAGTACCAGTAGCTACTAGTATTCAAATAGCTAAAAGCTTTAAGAAGGCTTTTATATACACTAATTTATTTGGTATGATTTCTGTAGCAATGGGTCTATCTGCATCATTTTATTTAGATATAGCTCCTGGTGGTGCAATAGTAATAGTATCATTGATAATTTTATTTATTGTAATCATATATAAGAGGCTATCTATTCTACTTACGAAGAAGAAAACAACCTTCACCTTAGATGGAGGTGCAGATAATGAACAAACTATATAGCTTATATGAATGTATTCAAGAAAAAGGATATAAATTAACTGAAAAAAGAAAGATCATACTACAGGTATTAGTAGATAATAAGGATTATTTATTAGAACCATCAGAAATTTTTGAAAAGGTCCTTAAAGTAGATAAAAATATTAATTTTTCAACAATTTATAGGAATCTTGAAATTTTCCTAAATGCTGGTATTGCAAAAAAAGTTAGTTTAGAAAATGGCAAAAGCTCCTACCAAATTATTTTTGAAAAGGAACATGTTCACAGCATGATATGTAAAATATGTGGTAGAGTTGAAGTAATTAACACCTGCCCATTTGAAAAAATAGATAATGAAATATTTGAGAAGAAAGGATTTCTTCCAGAGTCACATAAATTTGAAATTTACGGATTTTGCAAGGAATGTTTATTAGAAAAAAACTTTTGAAGGGCTTCTGTTGAGAAGCTCTTTTGTTTTTTGAAAGAAGCCACACACTTAAAGGGTTTCAGCATAAAAAAATATTTTTTTACTCTATTGACTTTTTAAATAAACTTTGTTTATAATATACTAGTTGGCAAAATAGTTTAGTAATGATAAACAAAAAGTTTAATAAATAGCTAATTTAATCAAGGAGGATTTCCCGTGAAAATAGGTGAAAAGATTAGACGACTTAGAGTCAAAAATTCTTTGACACAAGAGGAGTTGGCTAATCGATGTGAACTAACAAAAGGTTTTATTTCTCAGCTGGAAAGAGACTTGACATCTCCATCTATAGCTACACTGATGGATATTTTGGAAGGCTTAGGGACTAATTTAAGAGATTTTTTTAATGAAATAGAAGAAGAAAAAATTGTGTTTGTAAAAGATGATGTTTTTGTTACGGAAAATGAAGATTATAAATATACCTTAAATTGGCTGATACCAAATGCTCAAAAAAATCAGATGGAGCCAATACTTTTGGAGCTAGAGCCAGAAGGTAGCTCAAAAGAAGACTATCCCCATGAAGGTGAAGAGTTTGGGTACGTTCTATCAGGTATTATATCTATCCAAATAGGGAATGAGAAGCATAAAGCTAAAAAAGGCGAAAGCTTTTATTTTAAACCTCATGCTAATCATTTTATAAAAAATATAGGCAAGACTAAAGCTAAGATACTTTGGGTGAGTACGCCACCAAGTTTTTAACAAGCTAGGGGGAATAAAAAAATGGAGAATAACATAATAATAGACTTAAAAAACATATCAAAAGAATATGATGACCTAGAGGTATTAAAGAATATCAATCTTTACATCAGAAAAAATGAATTTTTAACGCTACTTGGACCCAGCGGTTGTGGTAAAACAACTACCTTAAGAATAATAGGGGGTTTTGAACAACCAACGAATGGGAATATTATTTTTGAAGGAAAAAGGATTAATGACCTTCCACCATTTAAGAGACAAATTAATACTGTATTCCAAAAATATGCTTTATTTCCTCATATGAATGTCTATGAAAATATAGCCTTTGGACTTAGGATTAAAAAGGTTCCTAATAGCGAAATAAAAGAAAGAGTAAAGAGGATTTTAAAATTAGTGAACTTGAGTGGATTTGAAAAAAGGGACATCGACTCATTGAGTGGAGGCCAGCAGCAGAGAATAGCAATTGCAAGAGCACTAGTGAATGAACCTAAGGTTTTATTATTAGATGAACCATTAGGAGCATTAGATTTAAAACTAAGAAAAGAAATGCAAATTGAATTAAAGAACATGCAAAAAAGAGTTGGAATTACTTTCATATATGTAACTCACGATCAAGAAGAAGCATTAACTATGTCTGATACTATAATAGTTATGGATAAAGGAAGAATTCAGCAAATTGGCACACCAGAAGATATATATAATGAACCGAAAAATGCATTTGTTGCTGATTTTATTGGAGAGAGTAATATAATCGAAGGCACTATGATAAGGGATTTGTTAGTTGAGTTTGCAGATACAAAATTTGTATGTGTAGATAAAGGCTTTGGGGAAAATACATTAGTGGATATAGTTATAAGACCTGAAGATATAAAGGTTGTACCTGAAGAAGAGGGCATGCTTACTGGAATGGTAACATCCGTTACATTTAAAGGTGTTCACTATGAAATGCTAGTGAAGGAAAGGGAGAGAGAATGGATGATACATAGTACAGTAATGGAACCCGTTGGCTCACAAATAGGCATGGTGTTTGAACCTGAAAGTATTCATATTATGAAAAAGGTGATTCAAGAATGAAAAAAAATGTTGCCTCCTTCCCATTTGTAGTGTGGATAATATTGTTCACTGTATTGCCTCTTCTATTAGTTTTATTGTTTAGCCTTACAGAAGGAAATGTACAAAATATTAAAGAAATGAAATTTACCTTAGATAATTTCAAGAGATTTTTGCAACCCAATTATATAAATGTACTAGGTCGTTCGGCAGGATTGGCATTAATATCTACAATTATATGTTTCATATTAGGATATCCTATGGCCATGATATTAGCCAGTATTGAAGAAAAGAAAAGAAATTTTTTAGTGCTTTTATTTATAGTTCCTATGTGGATGAATTTTCTTTTAAGGACCTATGCTTGGATGACACTTTTGGGAAAACAAGGACTTATAAATAGATTATTAGAATTTCTAAATTTACCAACTTTAAATTTACTATATAACAATGGAGCAGTTGTCCTAGGAATGGTATATAACTTTTTACCATTTATGGTGCTTCCAATATATACTGTTCTTAGCAAAATTGATAAGAGTATTATAGAAGCAGCAGAGGATTTAGGCTCAGATAGAGTAACAGTTTTTAAAAAGATAATTTTTCCCCTAAGTATACCAGGGGTAGTATCAGGTATTACTATGGTATTTATGCCAGCAGTAAGCACATTTGTCATATCAAGACTTTTAGGTGGAAATCGTTATATGCTTATAGGTAACTTAATAGAGCAACAATTTTTAACAGTATATGATTGGCACTTTGGCTCTGCTATATCTATTATTATGATGATAATGATTCTTATAGCCATGGCCTTCATGGAAAGATTTGATAAGGACAAGGAAGGGGGCAGAATATGGTAGAAAAGTGGATAAAAAGATTCTATGCATTTTTGCTATATTTGTTCCTATATGCCCCAATAATAGTTCTCATAGTATATTCTTTCAACAACTCTAAATCAAGAGGAAACTGGGATGGCTTTACTTTTAAATGGTATATTGAACTATTTAAGGATAAACAAATAATGAAATCTTTATACTATACCATATTAGTAGCTTTCCTTTCATCAGGAATAGCAACAGTAATTGGTACTCTAGCAGCCATTGGGATACACAATATGGGACATTTAAAGAAAAAGATTATGTTGAATTTAAATTATATTCCAGTGCTAAATCCTGATATAGTAACAGGAGTAGCCTTGATGTCCCTGTTTGTATTTGTTGGAAAGCAATTAGGATTAGTAACAATGCTGCTTGCACATATTACTTTTAATATTCCATATGTAGTATTATCAGTGCTTCCTAAGTTAAAGCAATTAAACAAACACTTAGCAGAGGCAGCAATGGATTTAGGCGCCACACCTTTCTATGCCTTCCGAAAGGTGATATTGCCTGAAATAATGCCTGGAATTATATCTGGTGCATTAATTGCATTTACAATGTCAATAGATGATTTTGTTATAAGCTTTTTCACTACTGGCTCAGGAGTATCAAATTTATCTATTACAATATTTTCAATGGCAAGAAGAGGAATTAACCCTAAGATAAATGCTCTTTCAACTCTTATGTTTTTAAGTGTATTAATTCTTCTTATTGCAATAAATAGAAGAACTTCATTAGAAATTAAAGGAAAGGATGATGTAGCTTGAAAAAAACCTTAAGATTAGTATTATTATCCATTGTGATATTAACAATGGTTTTAGTTAGCTCAGGTTGTAGTAAAGAAGACAAAATTGTACTTAATGTTTACAACTGGGGAGACTATATAGATGAAACAGTAATAGAGGATTTTGAAAAAGAATTTAATATTAAAGTAAACTATGAAGACTTTGCTACAAATGAAGAAATGTACGTAAAAATCAAATCAGGTGGAACAGACTATGATGTTGTTTTCCCTTCTGATTACATGATTGAAAAAATGATAAAAGAAGACTTGTTATTAAAGCTAGATATGGCTAATATTCCTAATTATGAGAACATAGATGATAGATTTAAAAATCTAGACTTTGACCCTAATAACGAATACTCTGTTCCTTATATGTGGGGAACTGTAGGAATATTATATAATCAAAAAATAGTTCAAGAGCCTGTAGACAGCTGGGATATTCTATGGGATAGCAAGTATAAAGGACAAATTTTGATGCTTGATAGCCAAAGAGATTCTATAGCTGTAGCATTAAAGAAACTAGGCTATTCAATGAACTCCAGAAACCTTCAAGAACTGGAAGAAGCAAAGGAAGAGCTAATAAATCAAAAACCTTTATTATTGGCATATGTAGGCGATGAAGTAAAAGACATGATGATAGGTGAAGAAGCTGCTTTAGCAGTAGTTTGGTCTGGAGATGCTGTATATATGATGGAAGAAAACGAAGATTTAAGATATGTAGTGCCAAAGGAAGGAAGCAACTATTGGTTTGATAATATGGTAATACCTAAAACTAGCAACAATAAAAAAGAAGCAGAGATGTTTATTAATTATATGTCTAGACCAGATGTTGCATTAAAAAACACAAGGTATATAGGTTATTCTACTGCAAATGCAGAAACTATGAAACTACTTGAGCCTGATGAAATAAACAATGAAGTGGCATATCCAAGTGACGATGTAATAAACAACTGCGAGGTCTTCCTAGACCCAGGAGAATTTATAAAAGAATATGATAGAATATGGACTGATGTAAAAAGCTAAAACCACGGGCAACCGTGGTTTTATTATGGAATTATAACTGATTAAAAAATTGACAAAGGGGTAATAAATAAATTAAGAGATTAAAGTTAAAGAAAAATACTAGGAGGGGTTTTATGACACTGAAATATGTTATCATAGGAAACGGTATGGCAGGTTTATCGGCTGCAAAAGAAATAAGAAACTTAGACAAAAATGGAAGTATAACTATAATTTCTTCTGAAGAGTATTTAACTTATTATAGGCTTAAGCTTTCACATTACATAAGCAAAACCTTCGAGGACAAGGAGCTTTTAATTTACAAAGAGGATTGGTATAGGAAAAATAATATTGAAGTTATTTTAGAAAAAATAGTGGAAAACATTGATACAGACAAAAAGCAAATTAAGCTAGATGACGGAAAAATAGTTACATATGATAAACTATTATTAGCAAATGGAAGTAAGCCTTTTGTGCCGCCAATAACAGGAAAGTTTAAAGAAGGTGTGTTTGCACTAAGAACATTAAAAGATTTAAAGTATATCAAAAATTATTTTGAAAAATGTGAAGATATAACTGTAATAGGAGGAGGACTACTAGGGCTAGAGGCTGCATGGGCCATTAAGCAATTAGGAAAAAAAGTGAATGTAGTTGAGTTTTTCCCTTATCTTCTTCCAAGACAGCTAGACAAAGAAATGGCTGATATAGTTAGCAAGAAGCTAAGTGATAGTGGATTAAAGCTTTATTTTGATACTGCAGCTGAAGAAATATTAGGAGAGGTTAAGGCTGAAGGTCTTAAATTTAAAGATGGGGGACAAATTAAAACAGATGCTATATTGTTCTCTGCAGGTATTAGACCAAATATAGATTTAGTAAGAGAAACATCAATAGAATTTGACAAAGGTGTAAAAGTAGATAGTTATTTAAAAACTAATATAGAAGATGTATATGCAGCAGGGGATATTGCTGAGGTAAACGGCATAGTGCTAGGGCTTTGGACAGCAGCTACAGAACAGGGTAAAATAGCAGGTGCCAACATGACTGGCGAGAATAAAGAATATAAGATACCAGAACCATTTACTACATTATCCATAGGTGATATTTCTTTGTTCTCCATAGGAAATGTTAAGGATTATACTGAAGTATTGAAGCATGATGAAGGAGAAAATCATTTTAGGCTATTTGTAGCAGACAATAAGCTAGTAGGTGGAATTCTTCTTGGAGACATTTCAAAGATGAATAGTGTGAAAAAAGCAGTAAATGGCAACATGGACATATCAGACCTTATTAAAGAAGGCTTAAGCTGTAAAGAAATAATCGAAAAGTTATAACAAAAGTTTTTATATAGTAAAAGCAGATAGCATAAAAATACTATCTGCTTTTATTTTATTTACACTAATTAGGTTTTTGAGATTTAGGAAAAATATGCTCATATTTTAAAATTAAGCCTGTAGCCATTGCAGTTATAGGGATGGCTATAATTAATCCAATACTACCTGAGAGAGCTCTCACGATTTCTGTAGCTATCATATCTAAATTTATTATTTTTATAATTGAAGTTTCATATGCCATAAAAAGAAGCATTAAAGGGACAGAGCTTCCTGTATACGCTAGAATCAAGGTATTTGACATAGTACCCATAACATCCTTGCCAATGTTTAAACCAGAGACTATTAATTTATTAGAAGAAATCTCAGGATTAAGTGCCTTCATTTCATACATTGCAGAGGATATTGACATAGCTACATCCATTACCGCACCTAAGGTACCAATAATTATTCCGGAAAACAAAAGTCCTTGGAAGTTAAAGCTAATTTGCTGAGGAATAAACATAAGCATATTTGCCTCCTCGCTATGCAGTCCAGTTAATTTAACTAAGGAACCAATAGTATAAGCAATAAAGCCTGCAAAAACAACACCCCCAACAGTACCTATAATAGCTGAAAATGATTTAAAATTAATTCCGGCTATTATAACAAATGATATAGAAGTGATTATTGTAGCAGATAATATAGCTACCCAAATAGGATTAAATCCTTTAAGTATCATAGGCAGCATAAATTTCAATATAACAGTACCAGTTATAGCAAGAGAAATAATAGATTTAATACCTTTGATTTTTCCAATAACAATTAGCAATCCTGCAAAAATTAATAAGAGAACTCCTAAATATGTATCTCTTATAAAATCTGTTATATATATAGAAGGTATTCCTTCTGAATCCTCTTCAATATCTAATAAAACCTTATCGCCATTTTTGACTATAATATCAAATACTGGGTTACCACTGACATGATTTTCAATGATGAATTCTTGCCCTTTATATTTACCGCTAGTAATCCTTATTTTCAAAATTTGAGTATCTATATTCAAACTATTAATATCATTATAATCTATGCCTTCTACATCTGATATTACCTCAATAACTTCACCTCTGGCATAGAAAAAATTCTCTTCTAAATCATTATATTCATCTTCAGAAAAACTAAAAGAAGAATTGACTAAGAATATTAACAGGATTATAATAATAAACCTTTTCAATAAGATTCCTCCTTTTGTACTTATTTTTCTACATTATATCATAAAGAAAATGAAAACACGATTTTATAGTTGATTTTGTTCATAAATAAAGCTTGCACTAGATATTAGTATCTGGTACTATAAACTTATACTATTATTAGGAGGAATACAGATGAGTAGGATCAAGATTATTACAGATAGCACAGCATATGTAACTAAAGAATATGCTAATAAAAATAGAGTTGAAATAGTTCCTCTTTCAGTAAATTTTTGTGGAGAGATAAATAAAGAAGGATTTCCTGGGGAATTTAATGAGTTTTATGAAAAATTAGTAAACACAAAAGAGTTTCCAACTACATCACAGCCTTCAACAGGTGACTTTATTGAAGCATATAAAAAGGCTTTTGAAACCGGAGATGAAATAATTGTTTTAACCATTTCATCAGAACTAAGCGGTACATATAATAGTGCTAGACTGGGTGCTGATATGCTTGAAACAGATAAAATAACAGTAATTGATTCAAAGACATCTGCAGGTAACTTAAAGCTTCTTGTAGAGAAGGCGGTCTTACTAGTAGAACAGGGATTTAGAAGAGCCGAAATAGAAAAAGAGATACTAATCCAAATAAAAAACATGAGCATAAACCTTACTGTAGATACATTAGAGTATTTGAAGCGTGGCGGAAGACTATCTAATGCTACTGCTTTTATAGGAACATTACTCAATATTAAGCCTGTAATTGGATTAATAAATGGTAAATTAGAACCTATAGGAAAGGAAAGAGGAAAAAAGAGAGCTATGGAAGCAATAATATCTATGGTTCCTGAAAATGTAAAGATAATCTCAATTGCACATGTGCAGAATATAAAGGAAGCTGAGGCTTATAAAGCACAATTAGAAAAGAAATTTACAAATGCAATTATTACAATAGATGAATTAGGTCCTGTTATAGGATCTCATATTGGTCCTAAAGCTATTGGTCTATGTGCTAGTTGGTAATATGAAAGTAGTGATATAAACATACTTAACACTTATTTTTCCCCCCAGATAAAAGGAGCTATGGAAGCCTTATGGCTTTACAGAAGCTTCTTTTATATATTATGTTTGAAAAATTAATGCAATCAGACTAGCTGCATAATTTAATTATTATGAAGTATAAGAATAAAACATTGACATTTATAAGATTATATTATACCATGTTATTGATAACGATTATCATTACGATTGGAGGGGTTCTATGAATAGTTTAGATAAGTTTCCTGTAGGTTCAAAGGTAAAAGTTAAAGAAATATCAAAAGAAGTGCAAATTAGAAAAAGGCTTCTAGAGATGGGTATAGTACCTGGAGTCAAGTTAGAGATTACAGGCAAGGCTCCTTTAGGTGATCCTATGGAAATTCTAGTAAGAGGGTATAAGCTTTCATTGAGAAAAAATGAAGCTGTTAGCATAATTGTAGAATAGTTTAGATAGGAGGATATTTTTATGACAAGTAGACCTTTAAGTTTTTTTATGGAAGGTGAAATTGGTATGGTTGATAATATTGCGGGAGGCGAAAAAGTCTCTAAAAGACTTTATGAAATGGGTTTCAACACAGGTTCAGAAGTAAAAGTTATAAAAAATGACATAGGTCCTATTATAGTTTCTTTAGCAGGCAGTAAGATTGCTCTTGGAAGGGGACTGGCTCAAAAAATAATGATAAGGGCTAATTGAGTCATTAAATTTTTTTGACTAGCTATTGAGAATGATTATTATTAACGCAAGGGAGGAGATTATTTGAGTACTATAGCTTTAGTTGGTAATCCCAATAGTGGGAAAACTACAATTTTTAACGCTCTTACTGGAGCTAACCAGCATGTAGGCAATTGGCCGGGTGTTACAGTGGAGAAGAAGGAAGGCACTCTTAAAATTAATGACAAAAGATACAAAATAATTGATTTGCCTGGAACATACAGCTTAGGGGCTTATTCTGAAGACGAAGTAGTTGCAAGAGATTTTATTATGAAGGATAATCCTGATGTAGTAATAAATGTAGTGGATGCAACTAATATTGAAAGAAATTTGTACTTAACTACTCAATTATTAGAAATGGGCACTAAGGTTGTTATTGCTTTAAACATGATGGATGAAGCTAAGGGGAAAAACATAATTGTTGATATTGAAAAATTATCAAAAGAATTAGGCATTCCTGTTATAGCAACTGTAGCTTCTAAAAATAATGGTATTGATAAATTAATTGAAAAGGCTATCCAAATAATAAATTTGGATAAAAAAACTGAAACACCAATAAGTTATGGTAAAAATATAGACGAGCAAATTGATAAGTTAAAGGAAGTTATAGAAAGCTCTTCTATAAACAATGAATATCCTTCAAAATGGCTTGCTCTAAAACTACTTGAAGGAGACAGCTATATACATGAAATGATAAAAGAAAATAACAGCTCTCATATATTTGATATACTTAATGATAATACAGATGATGCCCATGATTCTATTGAGCCTGAGCTCGTAATAGTAGATAAAAGATATGAGTTCATAGGGCATATAGTTAGTAGAAGTGTAAAGAAGCCTGAAGTAGAAGTTACGACTAGATCTGATAAGATAGATAAGGTTTTAACTCATAAATGGTTAGGGCTTCCAATATTTGCTTTAATAATGCTAATTATTTATCAATTAACTTTTGTTATAGGGCAAGATCTTCTTGGAGGAGTTGTAGCTAGTGGAATTGAATTTATTGGAGAAAAAGCAGGAGAATTTCTTATAAGTATTAATGCACCTGAAATGTTAATTTCTTTTGTAAGTGAAGGTATTATTGGTGGTATTGGAGCAGTTTTAGAATTTATACCATTGATTTTGGTTTTGTATCTATTCCTTGGACTATTAGAAGATAGTGGGTATATGGCGAGAGCGGCATATGTTATGGATAGAATAATGAGATCCTTAGGTCTTCATGGAAAGACTTTTATATCTATGTTAGTAGGAGTAGGTTGTAATGTACCGGGAATAATGGCTACAAGAACCTTAGATAGTAAAAAAGACAGAATGATAGCCATGCTAATCAATCCGTTTATATCCTGTGGAGCAAGATTACCTATATACTTAGTATTTATAGCAGCCTTTTTCCCTAAACATGGAGGTATAGTTTTATTTTCTATATATGTACTAGGCTTTTTAATTGCATTGTTAATGGGCAAGGTATTTAGCAAGACCTTATTTAAGGGTGAATCCTCTTATTTCATTATGGAACTCCCACCATATAGAATGCCTACAATCAAAGGAACATTGCTAAACATGTGGGATAAAGTAGGCTCTTTCTTGAAGAGGGCAGGAACAGTAATATTTGTTGTTGTTACAGCTCTTTGGGTTCTATCTGTTTTACCTTATGGTGTTGAACCCTATAGTGAGGCTAGTATACTTGGGAAAATAGGCAATATTATTGCACCTATATTTAAACCTGCAGGATTTGGCACATGGCAGGCATCGGTAGGGTTATTTGCAGGTATTGTTGCAAAAGAAGCTGTTGTGGCTACATTGGGCATGGTATATGCAGGAGTTGAAGAGGGAACACAGCTTATTACCGCTATACAAGGTGCTTTTACTCCTTTAAGTGCGGTTTCATTTATGATTATGACCCTTTTATATACTCCTTGTGCAGCCGTAATTGGTACTATCAAAAGGGAAACAAATTCAAAAAGATGGGCTTTATTTGCTGTAGTTTATACTTTTGCCATAGGTTGGATATTGTCTGTAATTGTGTTCCAAGCTGGCAGATTGTTGGGGCTAAGCTAACAGATACAAGGATCTGGTAATTGTAGCTTGTTAATATTTAGGAGAGGATTATATGATATTAGATGTATTAAAGGAATTAAGCCAAATGTCGACTTTTTCAAAAAAAACATTGGCTATTAAATTAAATACTAGTGAAGCAATGATTGAGCAAGTACTTGATCAACTAAAGAGAATGAAATATGTGGCTAGTGAAGAGGATAACCCTATTTGCAGTGGTGGATGCAGCGGATGTACTATCGCATGTGCAACAAGTCCGGTAAATACCATAACTATTACAGAAAAGGGAAGAAAGCTATTATCTTCTATTTAAAAGATTAGATGGATTATTGTTATCTATATAAGTGTATTTAAATCTTATAGCTAAGTCTCACTATATAACAGGGTTTGAATTGACAGTATTTACAATCCCTGTTATAATTTTTAGACGTACAGATCTAATTATTGCAAATATAGGAGGGTGGGACTGAGTGAAAAAAGAAATAGTATCATTAACTGAATGCAAAAATTATGATTATATTAAAGTAAAAGAATCTATTGAAAAGAGCTTTAATAATCTTGGGGGTATTGAGAAGTACATAAATAAAGGTGAAACTGTACTTTTAAAGTTAAACCTTCTGATGAAGAAAAAACCAGAAGAAGCTACAACAACACATCCTATATTTGTAAAAGCTTTAGCAGAGATTTTAATAGAATATGGTACGAGGGTAGTTATAGGAGATAGTCCAGGAGGACCTTTTAATGAAAGAATACTAAAAGGAATATATAAGTACTGTGGTATTCAGGAAATAGCTGATGAAGTAGGAGCAGAATTAAACTACAATACAAACTCTGTAGAAGTTAAGAATGAAAAAGGTAAGATATTAAAGAGTATGGAAGTAGTAGAAATGATAACTAAGGTTGATAAGGTTATTTCTGTTTCTAAACTCAAAACTCACGGGATGATGCTATTTACTGGAGCAGTAAAAAACATGTTTGGAATTATTCCAGGAATACTAAAGGCGGAATACCATTTTAAAATGCCTGAGATAAAAGATTTCTCAGAGGCATTAGTAGATATTTGTTTAGCAGGAAACCCCATACTATCATTTATGGATGGAATAGTAGGTATGGAAGGAGCAGGCCCATCAGCTGGAGAGCCCAGAGATATAGGCGTAGTATTAGCCTCCACTTCACCTTATCATTTAGATGTTGTGGCTACTACTATAGTTAATATACCTCCATTAAAGGTACCTACTATATTAAGATGTGTAGAGAGAAATATGATTAAGGGTAATTTAGAGGATATAGAGCTTGTTGGTGAAGATATAAATAATTTTAAGGTTTATGATTTTAAAGCACCGGGTATTCGAAGTGTTCACTTTATTAAAGATAATAAACCTTCTTTTATAAGAGCTATATCAAATAAACTTTTACAGCCTAAGCCAGTATTCATTCATAAAGATTGTATAGGCTGTAGAGACTGTGCAGATAATTGTCCAGCAAAAGTTATTGAAATGGTAAACAATAGGCCTATAGTGAATCTTGACGGATGTATAAGATGCTACTGTTGTCAGGAGCTTTGTCCTAAAAAGGCGGTTATTATTCATAGACCTTTAATCATGAAGCTAATATCAAAGCTATAAGGATTTTTTGAAAGTATTACTGACTATTAGTTTTAATTATAGAGATAGCAATGCTGTCTAAAATAAATAGCACCATGAACTGTTAAGCATTTCGTCCTTTCTCATAAGGACGGAGTGCTTTTTTGATTTATTAGCCTTTGAAAGTTTTTATCAAGTCATTTATTTTTAAAAGCTTATGCAAGCTTAAAAAATGATAGGATTGTACTCAATCTTTTAGTATGTAATGATATAGGTATATATGCCTTAATGAAATTAGTAGATTTTAAATAGAAAATATAGGATAATAAATATTATACAAAGGTTAAATAGAGGTGACTTAAGGTGTACAAAATTAAAGTAAATTTAGCTCAAAAAGACTATCCGATTTTAATAAAAAGGGGCATTATTAATAGTCTTGACTTTGAAATAGGAAGAATATATAAGAACAAAAAAATTGCAATAATTACGGATCACAATATTAAAGGTATATATGGAGATAGGATTATTGAGAGCCTTAGTGCATATGGGTTTCAAATTCATACTATTTTAGTAAATCCAGGAGAGGGTAGCAAATCTATCCAAGTTTTGAGCCATGTTTATAATCAGTTATTAGATATTGGAATAAATAGAAAGGATTTAATTGTAGCCTTTGGAGGTGGAGTAGTGGGTGATTTAGCAGGATTTGCAGCCTCCACCTTCTTAAGAGGTATTAGATATATTCAAGTTCCTACATCATTATTGGCACAAATAGATAGCAGTGTAGGGGGTAAGGTTGGAATAAATCTTCCGAGGGGGAAAAATCTAGTAGGAAATTTTTATCACCCTGAGTCTGTATTTATTGATCCAGATTTATTAAATACATTGCCTAATAGATATTTATATGATGGAATGGCAGAGGTTATAAAATATGCCTGTATAAGAGATAAAACAATGTATGAAAAGTTATTATCAATAGAGAGTAAAGAAAAGCTATATGAAAATATTGAAGAGATAATATATAGCTGCTGTAGCATAAAAAAAGAAATAGTAGAAAAGGATGAGAGAGAATCTGGTGAGAGAATGCTGTTAAACTTTGGGCATACTATAGGTCACGCTATTGAAAAGTTTTTTAACTATGAAACTTTTACTCATGGTGAGGCTGTAGCCATTGGAATGTATTGTATTACTAGACAAAGTGAAGAGATGGGTATAACTAAGAAAGGAACCTCTAGCCTGATTAAAAGGATTTTGGTGCAATATAATTTACCATTTGAAATAGGTGAAATAGATAATAGCAGGCTTTTAGAATCCATAGCCTTAGATAAAAAAGGAGAAGAAGATATTTTAAATATAGTACTACTTAAGGAGATTGGAGCTGGATTTATTAATAAAATAAATAAAGAAGATATAGGTGAATTTGTCAGTCATTTATAGATTTTAGAAGGGAGCAGTAGAGCATGAGTCATATTCAAATAAGGCCTTCAATTCTTAAAGGCAATATAAATATTCCGCCGTCAAAAAGCTTAAGTCATAGAGCTATTATATGTGCAGCATTAGCTAAAGGAAGGAGTAAAATGGAAAATATTATATTTTCAGATGATATTATAGCTACTCTAGAAGGAATGAAGTCTTTTGGTATGGAAGTAGTGGATATAGCTACCGACCCTAACACTAACAGAAGCTATATAACTGTAGAAGGCAAAGGAGAATTGACAAAGAGAGCAGAGACGATCCATTGCAAGGAATCCGGCTCTACATTAAGGTTCTTAATACCTTTGGCTTGTGTAGTGGGAGAAAGGTTCAAACTTGAAGGTAAAGGAAAGCTTGTAGAGAGACCTTTAACCTCTTATTATAATATATTTGATAAGCAAGAAATTAAATACTCAAATATCGCTGGCAAGCTCCCGCTTACTATAGAAGGAAAGCTTAAGCCAGGGACCTTTGAATTAGAAGGGAATATCAGCTCTCAATTTATTACGGGGTTAATGTTTGCATTGCCCCTATTATACGAGGATTCGGTTATAGAGATAACAACAGAGCTTGAATCTAAGGGATATATTGATTTGACAATAGATATACTAAATAAATATTCTATTAAAATAATAAATGATAACTACTATAGGTTTTATGTTCCAGGAAATCAGAAATATAAGCCATTAGACTATATAGTAGAAGGAGATTTTTCTCAGGCAGCATTTTGGATAGTGGCAGGAATACTGAATGAGGATATAGTATTAAAGGGTCTAAATATCAACTCCCTTCAAGGAGACAAGGAGATATTAGATATAGTGAATAGAATGGGAGCCAATATTATTAAAAAGAGTGAGGACATTATAGTGAAGAATTCCCAAACTAATGGAATAGTAATAGATGCTTCCCAATGGCCTGACTTAGTACCCGTACTAGCTGTTCTTGGAGCATTGAGTAAAGGTAGAACAGAAATTATAAATGCACAAAGAGTTAGGATAAAAGAATCAGACAGATTAATGGCTATATCAAAAGAATTGAACAGAATAGGTGCAGATATAGTAGAAACTAATGAGGGACTTATAATAAATGGAGTGAAAAGCTTATCTGGAGGAATTGTAGATAGCTGGAATGACCATAGAATTGCCATGGCTCTAGCAATTGCTTCAACCAAATGTAAAGAGCCATTGATAATAAAAAATAGCCATGTTGTGAACAAATCCTATCCAGGATTTTGGCAGGATTTTATGAGCTTAGGAGGAATTATAAATGAGTGGAATATGGGGTAAAAACCTAAAGCTATCAATTTTTGGAGAATCTCATGGAAAAGGAATAGGTATAGTTATCAACGGACTGCCTGCTGGGCTTGAACTAGATTTTGAGCTAATAGATAAAGAGATGAAAAGAAGACTACCTGGTAGGGATAATATATCTACAAAAAGAAAAGAAAGTGATTCTTTTGAAATAATTAGTGGCTATTTTAACAAAAACACAACTGGAACACCATTATGTGTTATCATCCCCAATGAAGATAAGAAATCTCAGGACTATGACAAAATAAGAGAGCTTTTAAGGCCTGGACATGCTGACTATACTGGTTATATGAAATACAAAGGCTTTAGTGACTATAGAGGAGGGGGACATTTTTCAGGTAGACTTACAGCACCGTTAGTATTTGCAGGAGCTATTGCAAAGCAGATTTTAATGAAAAATAATATTGTAATTGGAAGCCATATTTTGAGTATAGGTCATGTGCAAGATGATTATTTTGATTTAGCACAAGTTGATATTAATACTATAAATAAAATAAACACAAAAGAGTTTCCGGTTATTAATGAAGAAAAAGGAAGAAAAATGATAGAATTAATCCAAGAAGTTAAGTCAGAACAGGATTCTATAGGAGGAACTATTGAAGCTGCAATTTTAAATCTTAAAGCTGGAATAGGGGACCCGTTCTTTGATTCAGTAGAAAGCAAGCTATCACATTTGTTGTTTTCTATTCCTGGGGTTAAGGGCGTAGAATTTGGTAGAGGATTTGAAATTACAAAGCTAAAAGGTTCCCAAGCTAACGATCAGTACTATATCCAAAATGAAGAGATAAAAACATACACAAATAATAACGGAGGGATTTTAGGGGGAATTACTAATGGAATGCCTGTAATTTTTAGGGTAGGTATAAAACCAACTCCTTCTATAGGACTTAAGCAAAAAACTGTAAACATAAAAGCTATGGAAAACGTAGAAATTAAAATAGATGGCAGACATGACCCCTGTATAATTCCTAGAGCAGTACCTGTAGTAGAGGCTGTAAGTGGGTTGGCAGTATTAGATTTAATAATGGAACATGGAGGTAATTTTATTGGATGAACTGATTAGATTTAGAGACGAAATAAATAAAATAGATAATGAGCTTACGCTGCTCTTTGAAAAAAGAATGAATATTTCTAAAAGGGTTGCAGAATATAAAAAGAATAATAATATACCCATATATGACCCTGTCAGAGAAGATGAAATAATAAGGGAAAATATTGAGAAGCTCAATGACAATGGTCTGAGTCAAGAGCTAGAGCTTTTCTATAGAAACATATTTAAAATTAGTAGGATAGTTCAAGAAAAGGAAATGAAAAGAGAAAAATAGTTTATAATATCACTTAAATAGAATTAGAATAGTTTTAAGGAGGCAAGTCTTGGATAGTTATTTTAAAAATATAGTCTTAATAGGAATGCCAGGCAGTGGAAAAACAACTATAGGAAGACAATTGGCTGATAAGCTCTGCATCGACTTTTACGATAGTGATAAATACATAGAAGAAGCTGAAGGAATGAGTGTTCAGCAAATTTTTCAAAATGGAGAAGATGCTTTTAGATATTTGGAACATGAGGCAGTAAAGAAAATTAATGAAAATATTCCATGTGTCATAGCTACAGGTGGAGGGATTGTTAAAAATATAGAAAATATAAGGTTTTTAAAGAGTAATGGGATAATAATTTTTATAAATAGGCCTTTAGAAGATATTATTTCAGATATAGATATTGGAACTAGGCCTTTACTTAAAGATAATAAAGAAAATTTATATAAGATTTATGAGGAAAGAATTCAATTATATAAAAAATACTGTGATTATGAAATAATAAATAATAAAAGTATAGACAAAATAGTTAAGGACATTATATCTATAATAAAATAAATACTCCAGTCATGTTATTTTGTTTTCTGTGTGTACTAATAAATAATATGATATAAAAAATCTATAGGAGATGATTTTATTGAAAATACTCATTGTTAACGGACCTAATATTAACTTATTAGGGATTAGAGAAAAGGACATATATGGAAGTACGACATATGATAAACTCTGTAAAGAAATTGAAAACAGTGCAAAAGAATTTTCTTTAGACATAGACATAGTTCATAGCAATGTAGAAGGAGAAATAATCAACTATATTCAAAATGCTCTAGGTGAATATGATGGTATAATAATTAATCCTGGCGCTTATACCCATTATAGTATAGCTATATATGATGCACTAAAAGCAGTAAGCATACCTACGATAGAAGTCCATATAAGCAATATTTATAATAGAGAAGAATACAGAAGAAAATCAGTAATAGCTCCTGCTTGTATAGGACAAATAACAGGGTTTGGGGTATATGGATACACTATGGCTATGATGGGACTGAAGGAGTATCTAGAAAAATAGTTTAGAAAGAATGTATATTTGATGTAAAAAACAAATATTCAAATACATATGAAAGGGATATGAATTATTTTTTAATAATTTATGTCCCTGTTATATTTTTTGCTTAAATTGAGGTAATTTTTATGGATGTTTTGATATGAACATAATCTCATAAGATGAATAGATTAACTATATATATTATTGTGCTACTTAATCACAGGGAAAGGAATGATAGTAAATATGCCAAGCATCCCTTTTAACAAGCCTTTTATTACAGAAAAAGAAAAAAAGTATATAGTAGACATCTTAGAAAAAGGAAAAATTTCTGGAGATGGATATTATTCTAAGAAAGTCTGTCAGCTAATGGAGAGCCTTTTTAGTATCAATAAGGTATTATTAACTACATCTTGCAGTTCAGCATTAGATATGGCTGCTATTTTATTAAACCTAAAGGATGGAGATGAGGTTATTCTTCCATCATATACATTTGTATCCACTGCTAATGCTGTTGTATTGAGAGGTGCTAAGCCGGTATTTGTAGATATAGAAGAAAGTACTTTAAACATAAATCCAATGAATATAGAACAAAAGATAAGCTCTAGAACTAAGGCTATTTTTATCGTACACTAAGGCGGGATATCATGTAATATGAATGAAGTCTTAGAAATATCACAAAAATATGGTTTAAAAGTAGTGGAAGATGCAGCCCAAGGAGTAAATGCTAAGTATCAAGGTAAATATTTAGGAACCTTTGGAGATATAGGAACCTATAGCTTTCATGAAACTAAAAACTATACATGTGGAGAAGGAGGGGCTTTATTAATAAATAAAGATGAAGAGTTGATGAAAAGAGCAGAGATAATAAGAGAAAAAGGTACAGATAGAAGCCGATTTATTCGTGGAGAGGTTGATAAATATACTTGGATTGATGTAGGCTCAAGCTATTTGCTTTCAGATATATTGGCAGCCTTATTATATGGTCAGCTCGAAAGAGTAGAAGAAATAAAAAATAGTAGGAAATATATTTTTGATTACTATTATAATAATCTAGCTGATTTAGAAAATATGGAGATTTTGAAACGACAGATAATTCCAAAAGATTGTGAAAGCAATTATCATATGTTTTTTATAATATTAAATTCAGAAAAAGAAAAAGTATATTTAATGAATAAGTTAAATGAAAAAGGAATAGGTACAGCTTCCCATTATGTACCTTTGCATACTTCACCTATGGGAATAAAGCTTGGCTATAAAGAGGGGGATCTGCCAATAACAGAAGATATAAGCAGAAGATTACTTAGATTACCTCTGTATATTGGATTAAATGAAAAAGAGTTAGAGTATATTGTTGATTCAGTTTATAAAGTGTTAATTTAGGAAAGCAATAAAATCAAATAGAAAATTTATGTGAGGCGTAGAGAATGAATAATAATATAAATAAAAAGTACAAATCTAATAAATTGAGAAAACAAAATAGTAATAATAACAAATCAAATAAGGAAAAAAACAACAGCAAACACATTAAAAATCTACACATAATAGTCGATAATTTTTACTCTAGAAGACTTATTGAATTTGTCAATATGAATTTTGATAAAAACAAACATGTTTTTGCTTTAAGGGAAACAGAAAAATTAAAATATATTGATCCCCAAAATTATGATAATGTAAAGAGATTGGACTTAAAAGATATAAAGAATTTATCTGATATGAGCAAGAAAGTATTTATACATTTTTTGAAAGATGATTTTGTGAAAATTATCGATAGATGTGAGGGAAAAAACAAATTCTACTGGATTATATGGGGAGCAGATTTATATAATTATATAGATATAGATTTATATGGAGAATCAACTAAAGAGTTTTTAGTAGAAAAAAACTTAAAAAATGTAGAAGAAATATCAAGAAAAGCTAAAAAACCTAGAAAAAACTACAAACAAAGGCTTAGGGTAATAAAAAAAATATCATATATTTTAGCTACTGCTAAGGGAGATTATAATTTGGTTAAATCAAATTACGATACAAATGCAAAGTATATTCCGTTTGCATATCCTAATCCGATTGATTTTACCACCTATGATAAAGAATGTGAAGAAAATATAAGTAATAGCCAATATGATTTTAAGAAAGATTATAAATATGTAATATTACTAGGCAACTCAGGCTATGAAACAAATAATCATTTAGACATTTTATACAAATTAAAAGATATAGATTCAAAAGAGTTTTGTGTAGTTGTTCCTTTGTCATATGGAAAAAGAAAGTACATCGAAGAATTAATTTTAAAAGGAAAGGAGCTTTTAGGAGAACAATTTATTCCATTAAAAGCATTTTTGAAGCCAGAGGAGTATATAGCCATTTTAAATCAAGTGGATATAGGAATTATGAACCATAAGAGACAGCAAGGCATGGGAAATATTAACCTATTACTTTATCTAGGGAAAAAAGTATATATGAATGAAGAGGTTACCTATTATTCATATTTGCAGGAAATAGGAGTAAAAGTTTTTTCTATTAGCGAGATAAATATATCCTCTTTAAAAGAAATGTTTGCAATTTCAGAAGACTGTAAAAAAGTTAACAAAGAAGCTATTAAAGAATTTTTTGGTGATAAGAAAGTGAAGGAATATATGAGTAAAGTTTTTGAACAATAAAAAGGGTTTCTATGGTCGCATTAAAATCAAGGAAGCCTTTTTAATACTCATTTATTTAGAATAGTATGACATAGTAAACAAAATAAGTAGAACATTAAATTATATAAAAATCGTAAATATTCTTATATATATCAGCTAATAGTTTTAGTTTGACATAAAGGATAATTAGTATAAAATAAAAAATGGATAATGCTTTTTAAAAAGGGGAGATGATAGTGTTTATTTTATTTAATGAGGAAAAACAATTAAAGCCTATTAAAGTTTGGCTAGATAGTATAGATGACTTAGATAGTGAATGCTTAAGACAAGCTATAAACCTTTCAAATCTACCATTCATACATAAATGGGTAGCGTTGATGCCTGATACACACTCAGGATTTGGAATGCCCATAGGGGGAGTGATTGCCTGTGAAGGAGTAGTGATACCTAATGGGGTTGGAGTAGACATAGGCTGTGGTATGGCCTTTATAGATACAAATATACATAAATCTGAGCTGACGGAAACAGAGTATAAAAACTTAGTAGGACAAATTATGAGAGATGTGCCTACTGGTTTTAAGCATCATAAAAACAAACAAGCTAGTAGAGTATTAAGAGAAGCAGAAAAAGGTAGCTTCTTTAGACAAAACAAAGAATTGTATGAGGAAATAGAGAGAGGATATTTTCAAATAGGGACTTTAGGAGGAGGAAATCATTTCATTGAAATACAAGAGGATGAAAAAGGATTTATCTCTATAATGGTCCACTCAGGAAGTAGAAATTTTGGATATAAAATAGCCCATTATTACAATGGCTTGGCAAAGGAGCTTAATAAGAAGTGGAATTTTAAGGTGCCTGTAGAGTTTGATTTAGCTTATCTTCCCACTGATTCTGTAGAAGGTATGGAATATATAGAGTGGATGAAATTAGCTCTGGACTTTGCTTTAGAAAATAGAGAAAAAATGATGAACGTGGTTAAGGACAAATTATATAGGCAATTGCCACACATTGAATTTACCAATGAAGTTAATGCTCATCATAATTATGCTTCACTAGAAAAGCATTATGGAAAAGAAGTGTGGGTCCATAGAAAAGGTGCAATTTCTGCAGAAGGTGGAAGGCTTGGAATTATACCTGGAGCTATGGGTAGCTATTCGTATATAGTTGAAGGTTTGGGGAATCCAGAGTCCTTCAATAGCTGCTCCCATGGAGCAGGAAGAAAAATGTCAAGGGCACAAGCCCTAAAAGAATTTTCAGTAGAAAAAACTATGCTAGATTTAAAGGAACTAGGAATAATACTAGGTAAAAATAAAAAATCTGATGTAAGCGATGAAAGCAGATGGGCATATAAGGATATAGAATTTGTTATTCAACAAGAGCTTGATTTAATAAAGCCAATAAAAAAGCTAAGAACCTTATGCGTTATAAAAGGATAAAGTTAAATTAGAGAAAAGCTGGTGGATAGTACATGAAGTGGATACTTCCAAATGAAATAAATATAATATTTGATGAACTGAAGAGCAATGGATTTTCAGGGTATATAGTAGGTGGCTGTGTTAGAGATATACTACTAGGTAAAAAACCTAGTGATTGGGATATATGCACTGATGCAAAGCCAGAGGATATGACGAAAATTTTCAATAAGCACACCATAATACCAACAGGTATAAAGCATGGGACTCTGACTCTAATAGTAAACCATAAGAGCTTTGAAATCACAACCTTTAGAAAGGATAAAGATTATATTGATAATAGGAGACCTGGTGAAGTAGAGTTTACAAATAATATATATGAGGATCTAAAACGAAGAGACTTTACAATAAATGCACTTGCTTATAATGAAGAAGATGGACTTATTGATTGCTTTCATGGAATACAGGATTTAAACAATAAACTAGTAAGAAGTGTAGGTAATCCAAATGAACGTTTTAACGAGGATGCACTGCGAATTATTCGAGGAGTGAGATTTTCTGCCCAACTCCAGTTTAATATTGATAAAGACACAGCATTAGCCATGACCAACAATAAAAGCCTTCTTAATAACATAAGTAAGGAAAGAATAAGAGAGGAACTATTAAAGATACTTTTAACTGACAAACCATCTGATGGAATAAGAGAGCTAATATCACTTGGGCTAATGGATTATATAATACCAGAATTAATAGAGAGTGTTGGCTTTGAACAAAAAAATCCTAATCATGATAAAGATGTTTTTAATCATATAATGGAAGTCCTAGATAATATAGACCAGGACATAGTATTAAGACTTGCTGCTTTACTTCATGACATTGGAAAGCCACAATGCTTTTCAATAGATGAAAATGGTAAGGGACATTTTTATGGACATCATAAAAAGAGTGCCGAAATGGCAGAAGCTATTTTGGAAAGATTAAAGTTTGATAACAAGACAATATTTATAGTAAAGCTTCTTGTTACAGAACACATGTCAAGATATGATTTTTTAAGGGAAAAGAGCATCAAAAAATTTATAAACAAGGTTGGCATAGAGAACCTAGATAGATTATTTAAGCTGCAAATTGCAGATATAAAAGGCTCTACGCCTCCCCATGATTTTTCAAAAATAGAATTTTTAAGGGCTGAATGTGAAAGGGTAATCAATCAAAAAGAGCCTATGACTGTAAAGGATTTAGCTATTAATGGATACCATATTATGAGCCTAGGTATATCCCAAGGCAAAGAAATAGGGGACATACTTTATTATCTTTTAGAGCTTGTACTAGAAAACCCAGAGGGGAACAATGAAGAAAATCTAATAAAACTTGCAAAAGAGAAAATATTAGAAATAAGGGAGGAGACAAATAATGATAGCATCTGACTTTTTAAGTAATTTTTCAGAAATAGAAATAGCTTTTACGGTTTATATAATTGTAATAAGCTTAATTTCCTTTGTAGTTGTAGGACTGGATAAATCAAAGGCTAAAAAAGGTGATTGGAGAGTTAGAGAGGCTACATTAATAGTCTTATCATTCCTTGGAGGAGCCATAGGCGTACTAATAGGGATGGTGTTTTTTAACCATAAAACTAAAAAGAAAAAGTTTTATATTGGAGTTCCTGCTATTTACATATTAAACAGGATAATGATTACAATAATAGGAGTATATTTAAACAAATAATTGATGAAGCTTAGGGAGAGATTATAGTGGAAAATATAGCTTTATTACTTGAAGATATAATAATAAAAGAAAGGCTTATTTATGGAGTCCTTAGTAATACAAAAAAGAAAAATGAGGCTTTATTTAATAAGGTAAATATAAAACCAGTAATGATAAAAGAAGATAAAAAGCTTCAATTTACTTATGAATACAATAGCAAGGTTATTCATAAAAACTTAGATAATTTAGAAGCCATAGAAGAAATAGTAAAATTATTGGATGAATATTTTAAACAGGGCATGATATTCACCATAGAGGCAGATTATCAAATCTTAATCAGTAAAAAAGGAAAAGAGACTATTTTAAAAAAGAAGCCTACGAGGGAGAGTATAGATCTTAGCCATAATAGAAAGAAAACATATATTATTGATGAAGGGGATAAATGTGATTTTCTTATAAGACTTGGTGTAATGAACGAAAAAGGAAAGGTCTTTTCAAAAAAATATGATAAATTTAGACAAATCAATAGATTTTTAGAAATGGTTGCAGATATTATTCCAAAGATTAAAACAGAAAAAACTCTTAATATTGTTGACTTTGGATGCGGGAAATCCTACTTGACTTTTGCATTATATCATTACTTAATAGATATATTAGGCTTAGATGTAAATATAGTAGGATTGGATTTAAAGCAAGATGTAATAGATTTTTGTAATAGAGTAGCTGAAGATCTTGATTATAATAGATTAAAGTTTATACATGGTGATATTAAAGATTATCAGGGCTTTGAAAAAGTAGATATGGTAGTTACTCTTCACGCCTGTGATACGGCTACTGATGCTGCTATAGTTAAGGCTGTGAACTGGGATGCACAAGCAATACTTTCAGTACCATGCTGTCAGCATGAGATATTTAAACTTATACACAATCCTATTATGATACCAATGGAGAAGCATGGAATAATAAAAGAGAAGCTTTCTTCACTAATAACAGATAGTATCAGGGCAAATGTATTAGAGATATTAGGGTATTCTACACAGCTATTAGAATTTATTGATATGGAGCATACACCTAAAAATATACTTATTAGGGGAATAAAAACTAACAATCCAAATAAAGAAGCCATAGCTCAATATCTAGATTTTAAAAAATTTTGGGGGCTAGAAGAGATTTATATAGAAGAGTCCTTGGGAGAAAAGCTAAAGAAACATCTTAAGAGTAAGCTATAAAATAATAAGAAATAGTTAGCAAAAAAACCGTTGGATTACTTCGGTTTTTTGCTTTAATATAAGTTTAGTCAAAATAAAACAAATGATTACATGATTTATTTTAAGGCTTTAACCTCTGAAATATATATAATTGGGATTGGATGAAAATGGTCATCATGTGCTTCTTTTATTAGTTTTATTTTACCAGTTACCTCAATCCAATCAAAGTTTTGTATATCATCTGGAAGATTAGCATTATTAAAATCTGCGGGCAAATCAAACAGCAGAGAATCCCCACCTTCAAAAAAATATTCTATACCAACAGAATACCCATCTTCAAACTCGAAAAACTGAACCTCTAAGGTTTCTAGTTTTTCATTATAATTTTCAGGATTTTTATGGATATCTATTATTTTAAGGGCAGTTTCGTCATAGACTAAATCTTCAATGTTTACATTTTCAGGCTGGGATTCTGGCGCTTCATTTTTGTTACTTCTGTCTAATAAAGCTAGAGGTCCCAATGAGGTTAAGACCAATGCAAGTATTATTGGAAAAATAATAATAGCTTTTTTATTAATTGAATTAACTTTTTTCATATTCTCACACCTCTATAGATTTTTAAATATGCTATTAACATATTTTACTTTATGTATAATGAAATAATTCTAATACATTATATCAATTATTATAGTATAATAAAACATAAATGGACAAATAAAATTATTATTGTAAGGAGGAACGGGTTATGGGAGAGATTAAATTTAACATTGTTGAGGAGATATCCGTAATATCAGAATCAGCAAAAGGTTGGACAAAAGAGCTTAATTTAATAAGCTGGAATGATAGAGAAGCTAAATACGATTTAAGAGATTGGTCACCTAATAAAGAAAAAATGGGGAAGGGAATAACCTTAACTAAAGATGAATTGATTAGCTTGAGGGATACTCTAAATAAAATCAAACTATAATTAATATTGGGATGGGGTAGAATGGATAATAAAATAATCATTTATACAGATGGTGCTTGTTCTGGGAATCAACATGATGAAAATATTGGTGGATATGGAGCGGTGCTTATATATAAGGATAATAAAAAGGAAATCTACGGTGGAGAAGTGAACACTACCAACAATAGAATGGAGCTTAAGGCGTGCATCAAAGCTCTAGAGGCTCTTAAAAAGAAGGACATACCTATTGAGATATATACAGATTCAGCATATTTATGTAATTGCTTTAATCAAAAATGGTATGAGAAGTGGCAGAAAAACGGATGGCTAAATTCTAAAAAAGAGCCTGTTGAAAACAAGGACTTATGGGTTAGATTGATTGATTTAGTCAATGAATTTCAGAGTGTTAAATTTATAAAGGTAAAGGGGCATAGTGGTGTAGAGCTTAATGAGCTTGCAGACGCATTAGCTAATAAGGGCATGGCAGAATATAGAAGATAAAATTAAGCAAATGTAATAGTGTTGTAATAGCTTATATAAGAAAGATAAGGTAAAATAAATATTATATGATTAATAGTTGAATATAATAGACAATAAAATATTATAGCGGAGGTCGTACTAACTTATGAAAAAATATCCAATTGTTTCAATTATGATTGTAACTGTATTAACGTTATCATTATTAATTACAGGCTGCCAAGGAGGAAAGAATCCTATAGGTGACAAAGTTGTACAAGCAGATACTACAGATGTGGATAAAAATAAACAAGATGAAGGCAGCAATCAACTATCTGAAGAAGAAATAAGAAAAATAGAGCTTGAAAAAAAGATTGAAGAAAGAAAAGCTTTAGAGGAACAAAGAAAACAAGAACTAGGAAAGTTTTATGTACCCTTGCTACCCTTAGAGGATGAAAGGGAAATTGAAAAAACAGAGGCAAAGGGACTATTTGTAACAGGAAATGTGGCAGGTATGACTGTAGACAAAGCCAATGTAGAAATATATGCAGAATATTCAAAGGCTCTTAATAATAATGATAGCACTAAAATTAGTGAACTAAAGGGTAAAGTAGATAAGCTTAATAAATTTGAAAAAATACTTGGAATTGCAGTAGCTACTGAAATAAATTCATTAGTAATTGATGTTAAAGACGATGATGGACTAATGACATATAAAAGTGAAATACAAATAGTTGAAGAGGTAGAAGCCAATAAAAGTGCTAGAATAAAAGATATTAAAGCTCTTATGGACTTGTTAAAGGAGTATGATATTTACCCTATAGCTAGGATAGTAACTTTTAAAGATAAAAATTTTGCTAGTCATAGAACAGACCATGCTATACAGTTAAAAGCAGGCGGTGTTTGGAGAGATAATAAGGGTGTAGCTTGGGTAAACCCATTTGATAAATTTGTTTGGGATTACAATATAGCTATTGCTAAAGAAGCAGTATTGAACGGATTTAAAGAAATTCAATTTGACTATATACGTTTCCCAGACAATGCAAAGTCATATAATCCTATAACTGAGTTTCCTGGTAGAGAAGGAAGAGCTAAGGATGAGGCCGTAGAAGATTTTCTTGAATATGCAAAAAAAGAATTAGAGCCATATAAAGTTAATCTTGCGGCAGATGTTTTTGGAGTAATAACAAAATCTTGGGATGATAGGCCTGAAGACATTGGACAAACTTGGAGAAAGATGGCTAAAAGTATTGATTACATGTGCCCTATGATATATCCAAGCCACTATGGCCCAGGTTGGTACGGATATGCTGTACCAGATCAAGAACCTTATGGAGTATTATCTGGGGCACTCAAAGAAGCTATTGAGAGAAATGCTTCTTTAGAGAATCCTCCAATAATTAGACCTTGGATACAAGGTTTTACAGCTCCGTGGATTAAAGGCCATATTAAGTACAATCCGAAGGAAATAAGAGAGCAAATAATAGCTGGGAAAGAGCTTGGAATAAATGAATACCTAGTTTGGAATGCAAGTAATACCTATGATCCATTAGCATATTTTCCTTTAGAAGCAGAAAATAATATAGTTACTCCAGATAAAAGACAAGATAAGGAGAAAGATTTAATAGGTAGAACACCTGATAGTGTTCTAAAAGACTATCTAAATTCTGAGAAAAACAAGGTATATTCTAAGATGTACCTATTAACACCAGTAAAAGATAGACCTTATAGCTATGAAGAGTTCAAAAATATTGTTGAAGCATTAAACTTAAAGCTAATAAAGTTTGAAGTAAAGGAATACAGCTTAATTGATGATAATAATGCAGAGATTAAAGTATCCTACGAATACAGTTCAAAGACTGAAGAAAAAGAATTAAAAGCTATAAATGAAGACCATATATGGAAGCTTGTAAAAGAAAACAGTATATGGAAGGTTAAAAGACCTGAAATTAAACTAACCCATGCTGAAGAGGAGTCTTCTAACTAAATAGTCAATTATTCAAGGATCCTTCGTAACTAGGTTTTTCTTAGGGTGATATTTTAATTTCATCCTAAGTAGTATCGAAGGATCTATTGTTTTTTGAAGACTAGAATTCCAAATTGTATTGATATATATTTATCTTTAACTTAAAATAGAAATATGTACTTTAACTAACTGTGAAAGAGTGAAAATTATTGTTTGGATATATAATCCCATATAAAAGCGAATTAAAAGTAAGAGAATATGATATGTTTAAAGCCTATTACTGCGGTCTTTGCAAAACGCTTGGCAAAAAATTTAATCAAATAGTAAGACTCGGTTTAAACTATGATTTAACTTTCTTAGCATTAGTATTGTCATCAATAGATGAGAATAAAGAAAAGATAACTAGAGAAGGCTGCATTGCCAATCCTTTTAAAAAGAAATATATTGTTAATACAAATAGAGCACTTCTCTATGCTTCAAACATGAGCATTATACTTACATATCATAAATTGCAAGATGACTGGAAGGATGAAGGTGCTATTAAATCTTTAATAGGGACTATTCCTTATTTATCTCCACTTAGTAAAGCAAATAAAACCTTTGGGAGAAAGGCAGAGTCTATAAGAGAGTATTTAAACAAACTCATCATGTTAGAAAAAAGCAAATGCAATAAAGTTGATGAAATAGCAGATATATTTGGGAAATTGATGGAAGAAATATCAGTGCCAGATTATATAGAAAATAAGAAAATCGAAAGATCTCTTAAATGGATAGGATATAATTTGGGGAGATGGATATATATTTTAGATGCCTTTGATGACCTAGAGTCAGATATAATAAATAATAGCTATAATCCAATATTGCTTCAATACAAATACGGTAAAGATGAAGAAATAGGTGATTTTAAAAAAAGAATATTAGAATCTATAGAATTTTCCTTGATAATGTCATTAGAGAGTATAGGTAAGGGTATAGAGGTTCTAGATATAAGAAAAAATAGAGGTATTATCGAAAACATAGTATATATGGGCTCTAGAGATAGGATGGAAGCTATACTAAAAAAAGGAGGATGTTTTCATGAGAAATCCATATGAAGTTTTAGAAATTGGAGAAGGAGCTAGTGAAGAAGAGATAAAGGCTGCATATAAACGCTTAGTGAGAAAATATCATCCAGACCAATATGCCAACAATCCGTTATCAGACTTAGCAGAAGAAAAGCTTAAAGAGATTAATGAGGCATATGATTTTCTCATAAAAAACAAAGGTAATTACACTGGAGGACAAAAAAGTAATAATTGGGGCAATCAACAATATAATAATAGTAGTTCTAGTATTTATGCCCAGGTTAGAGCCTATATAGAAAGAGGACATATTAATCAAGCAGACCAGATTCTAGAAGGTATTACAAATAGAAATGCTGAATGGAACTTTTTAAAAGGAATAATTTTCTTGCGACGTGGCTGGTATGATATGGCTTATCAGCATATTCAATTAGCAGTAAATTTAGACCCTACTAATACTGAATATAGGGCAGCCTTAAGCAACCTAGCTTCCAGAGCAAATGCTTACAGAAATGTAGGGAATAATAGAGGATATAGAAGAGACCCGTCATTCTGTGAAATATGTCAATGCTTAATATGTAGCGATTGCTTATGTGAATGCCTGGGGGGAGATTTGGTACGCTGCATATAGTAGGGGGAAATCTATTATGGTAAAAATGTATAATAGAGAATCAAAGAGAGTTGCTATAGGAGGTATTGTGACTCTTTTATCAACACTATCACTGTACATGTCATCAATACTGCCTACAAATAGGCTGTTCTTTTTTGCCTTGAGCACTTTTTTTCTTGCTTCAATAGTTATAGAAATCAATACTAAATTTGCTATTTTAGTATATATTTCTTCAGCTTTATTGAGCTTTATAATGATTCCAAATAAGACAATAGTATTACCATACATAATTTTCTTTGGATATTATGCAATAATAAAATCCATAATAGAAAGAATAAACATGTTATTAATAGAAATACTTATAAAGCTATTCTTATTCAATCTGTCTATTTATATTGAATATACTATATTTAGCAAAGTTTTACTAGGAGATATAATGTTTAAGCTTCCAGCTTGGATATTATTTATCTTAATACAATTAGCTTTTATAATTTACGATTATTCTTTTAGTATATGTATATATTTTTACAGGACTAAAATTAGGACTCGAACAAAAAAATAAATATGAAAGGGCGATGTATTTGAAATCAAGCAAATTAAAATATATTATATTAATATTAGTTGCAATATTAGCAATTATCATTGTTTTTAATAATATAAAACCAAACGAAAGCACTAATGCTATAGATAATAATGGAAATCTAACAGTTCATTTTATAGATGTAGGGCAAGCAGATAGTATACTTATACAGCTACCTAATAATACAGTATCACTAATAGACGGAGGAAATAGAGCAGACTCAAACCTGGTAGTAAATTATTTAAAGAGATTAGGAATATCAAAAATAGATTATCTTATAGCAACTCACCCTCACGAAGATCATATAGGAGGTCTCCCAGAGATTATTAAAAATTTTGACATAGGAAATATATACATGCCTAAAAAATCTGCTAATACAAAAATATTTGAAAGCCTATTAACAGAAATAAAAAACAAGGGCATAAAGCCTATAGAAGGAAAAGGTGGAATAGATATTATAAAGGAAGGGCAGCTAAGCTATAGCATTATTGCTCCAAATTCCTCAGAGTATAGTGAGACAAATGAATACTCTATAGTTACAAAATTAGAATACAAAAATACTTCTTTTCTTTTTACGGGAGATGCAGAGAAAGTATCTGAAAATGAAATGATAGATAAAGGATATGATATATCGGCAGATATATTGAAAATAGGTCATCACGGTGGTAGAACATCAACCACAGAGGAGTTTTTAAATAGAGTTAATCCTCAATACGCAGTAATATCTGTAGAAAAAGGCAATGATTATGGGCATCCCCATAAGGAAACACTAGAAAGATTAGAAAAGACAAGAGCAAAAATATTAAGAACAGATGAGCTGGGAACTATTGTCATTGAAACAGATGGTGAGAGCCTTATAGTAAATGGAGTAAGCACCGAAAAAAGCATCACAAAAGAAAAGACTGTTCAAAATGAAGAAAGTTATATAGGAAATAAAAACACAAAAGTATTTCACTCTATAAATTGCAGCAGCCTACCTAAAGATGAAAATAGAATTATTTTTAGCTCAACAGAAGAAGCGGAAAAAGCAGGATATGAGCCTCATAAAATCTGTGTAGAAAATAAGAGGTGAAAAGGATGAAAGGAATAATAGATAGATTCGAAGAAAACTTTGCAGTTGTAGAATTAGAGGATAATACTATGCAAAACATTCCTAAAGAGCTATTGCCTAGAGAAGCAGAGGAAGGAACAGTTATTATTATTGATGGAGAAAGGATATATATAGACAAAGATGAAACCTTAGAAAGAAAAAAGAGAATAGATGAATTATTTGATGAATTATTTAATTAGCCCTCGCCAGAGCGGCTTTTTTTTTACTTAAATTAATTTTTTTTGAATTAACGATGAATAAATATACAATATGCAAATAATATTCATTTTGATTTAAAAAATAATTATAAAGCATCCAAAATGAAAATGTTTTCCCTGCATAATACAAATGTATACATCTAGGGTGATTTATACATTTTGTAATAAAACCAAAAAAAGATAAAAATATTTTAAAATAACTATTGCAAATATATACAAAATAAATTATAATTATAAAATAAATTGAAAACACAGGAGGAATTCACATGACAAAAAAAACAAAGAATATTATTATACTAGGTTTAATTATGATTTTAACAGCTACTATTTTTACTGGGTGTGGCCAGAAAAATATGGACAATGTAAAAGCAGAAGAAAATCAGGGAACACTAGAAAAAATAAAAGCATCAGGAAAAATAATCTTAGGTACAAGTGCAGACTATCCACCTTATGAGTTTCATATGGAGGTTAATGGAAAAGACAAAATAGTTGGATTTGATATTGCTATAGCTGAAGAAATAGCGAAGGACTTAGGGGTAGAATTAGAAATAAAAGACATGGAGTTTGGAGGTTTACTGGCGGACTTAAAAACAAATAAGGTTGACTTTGTATTGGCAGGTATGACACCAGATGCAGAAAGGATGCTAGAGGTAGACTTTTCAACTATATATTATAATGCTGAGCATACACTTATTATTAACAAAAAAGATATTGATAAATATGCAGGAGTAAATGATTTTAAAGGTAAATTAATAGGAGTGCAAAGAGGCGCCATACAAGAAGACATTGCAAAAGAACAAATAGAAACTCCACAAATAAAAGCCCTTGGTAAAGTAACAAATTTAATGCTCGAGCTTAAAACAGGTAAGGTTGATGCTGTATTAGTTGAAGAACCTGTAGGCGCTGCATATGTTAGAAAAAACGATGAGCTTTATATGACTAATATAGTATTCAAAGATGAGGATGGTGGCTCTGCAGTAGCTGTTAATAAAGGAAATGAGGAATTATTAGAAGCTATAAATAAAACCATTGAAAGACTTATAAACGAGAACAAAATAGACCAGTTTGTAATTGAAGCAAATGATATGATGGACAATGAATAGTTGCATAATTAGGAGGTACGGAATTGTTAGATTTTAGCTTTGTAAATAAGTATTATATGTTTTTTATAGTAGGTGTTAAAAATACTGTTATCATAGCAGCTTTTTCTGTGTTGTTTGGAGTAGTATTAGGGACAATGTTAGCATTGTTGAAGCAGTCAAGGATTAAAATATTTAAAGTAATATCATCTGCTTATATAGAGTTTATGAGGGGAACACCCATTATGGTTCAGCTTTTTATTATATATTATGGCTTACCTATAAACTTGACGGCTATACCAGCAGGTATAGTAGCATTATCACTAAATAGTGGTGCTTATGTAGCTGAAATAATTAGAGCTGGTATTGAAGCAGTAGATAAGGGACAAATGGAAGCAGCCAGATCTTTAGGTATGAATCATACTAAGGCTATGAAACATATTATCCTACCACAAGCTTTTAAAAATATACTCCCAGTATTAGGGAATGAGTTCATTACCATCATTAAAGAGTCCTCTATAGTATCAGTTATTGGTGTACCTGAGTTAATGTACAATGCTGAAACTATAAGAGGAAATACATTTAAGCCTTTTGAGCCACTTATAGTAGCTGCATTACTATATTTTGTACTAACATTTTCATTATCAAAGTTAATAGGTCATACTGAAAGGAGGCTAAAAACAAGTGATTAAGGTTAGTGGTTTATTTAAGCAATTTGGTGATTTAAAGGTATTAAATAATGTGAATATAGAAATAAAAAAAGGTGAAGTAGTAGTTATTATAGGACCAAGTGGTTCAGGAAAAAGTACTTTATTAAGATGCCTTAATCTACTTGAAGAGCCTACTGATGGTGAAATAATCTTTGAAGGTATGTCTATAAGGAGTAAAAATAATAACATTGATTTACAAAGACAGAAAATGGGAATGGTTTTTCAGCAGTTTAATTTATTTCCTCATTTAAACGTTCTAGATAATATTACAATAAGCCCTATAAAAGTAAAGGGAGTATCTAAGGAAGAAGCAAAAAACATTGCATTAGATCTTTTAAGAAAAATTGGACTTGAAGATAAGATAAATGCTTATCCTCAAAATCTCTCCGGAGGACAAAAACAAAGAATAGCCATAGCGAGGGCGCTAGCTATGTCCCCTGATGTAATGCTGTTTGATGAACCAACATCTGCTTTAGACCCAGAAATGGTTGGAGAAGTATTAGAAGTGATGAAATCATTAGCCAAAGAAGGTATGACGATGGTAGTCGTAACTCATGAAATGGCCTTTGCAAAAGAAGTAGCTGATAGAATTATATTTATGGACGAAGGTAATATCATTGAAGAAGGAACAGCAGAAGAAATATTTAGCCTACCTAAAAACAAAAGAACAAAAGATTTTCTTTCAAAATTGTTAATTTAGATTAGGAATAAAGAACAATTAAAGAATTTAACTCTTTAAGAGATTATTAAATAAACTTAAATAATAATATAACATTTTTTCATTGCCTTTTTGAAACATAATTAGTTATAATGTTATGTGACTAAATATATTGTCCTGAGGAGTGAAAAAATGCAAAATATTGCGGTCAATAAAGATAAGAAAGTTATTCCTTATTTAGACACAATTGCTTTTCTTGCTATCATTTCCATATTCTTTGGATATATAGGGATTAAGATGGGAATAAGCAATATGTTTTCTACGATTATGGCTACAGCTTATCAGCTCCTTATAGATACAGTGCTTTACATAATGGCTATAGCTGTATTAGCAGGAGCATTTGGCAAACTAGCTACAGAATTTGGAGTAGTAAAGTTATTAAACAAAGTATTTTTACCTCTTATGAGACCGTTATATAATCTGCCTGGAGTAGCATCTCTTGGAATAATAACTACTTATCTTTCAGATAATCCTGCTATTATTTCATTAGCAAAAGATGAAGAGTATATTAGCTATTTTGAAGAGTATGAAACACCCTGTCTTTGCAATCTTGGAACAGCCTTTGGTATGGGATTAATAGTGACAACCTTTATGATAGGATTGGGTTATTTTAAAGAGGCTATAGTCGGAAATGCAGGTGCTATTGTTGGTAGTATAGTAAGTGTTAGAATCATGGCATATAGAACCAGAAAAGCCATGGGGATTGATAAAGACTATATAGAAAAGAACAAAAAAGACAAGGATTTATCAGATGACTTAATTGAAAAATCAGAAGGAAGCTTTTTTGAACGATTTCTTACTGCTTTTCTAGAGGGTGGTAAGCTAGGAGTAGATATAGGGCTTAGTATTATACCAGGAGTATTAGTCATATGCACCATAATAATGATATTAACCTTTGGACCTTCAGACCCTTCTCTAGGATATCAAGGTCTAGCCTTTGAGGGAGTTGAACTATTACCTAAAATAGGAGAACTTATTTCTCCCTTATCAAAGCTTTTGTTTGGATTTGAAAGACCAGAAGCAATAGCTTTTCCTATTACTGCACTTGGAGCAGTAGGAGCAGCCCTTAGCCTGATTCCAAATTTTTTAAAGAACGGGATTATAGGCTCAAATGAAATAGCTGTATTTACAGCGATGGGTATGTGCTGGAGCGGCTTTCTAAGCACACATGTTGCTATGCTAGATGCCTTAGGACACAGAAAACTTATTTCAAAAGCAATAATAAGTCATACTATTGGAGGAATAGTAGCTGGTGTATCTGCACATTACATTCTTATATTAATCAATATTTTATAATTTAATTATTAAATAGGAAATCAAAGCATTAGAAAAAGGTAGAATCTTTTATTAAAAAATTGTTGACAATGAGATGTAATAGACTTATAATATGTTAAAGTGTTAAATCGAAAAATTAAAAGACTATGATTAGAAGAGTAGAGTAAGGTAAATGTCAAAGAGAGTCGGCGATGGTGAGAGTCCGATACAGTACTTTATTTGAAGAACATCTATGAGTCTCTAACCGAAATCACTATGGAAAGTAGGCTTAGACGGTACCAAACCGTTATGCATTGGACAGTATCGAAGAGATTCCGTACTGATAGAGTGAGCTTATTATTAGCTAATTAAGGTGGTACCACGGAAGCATATGCCTTTCGTCCTTGTTTTTAGGACGAAGGGCTTTTTGTTTTTATGAATTAATACTAAAAGTATATGTTTATACCCAAGGGAGGAAGTCTTATGATAAAAGGATTAATAGTTCCAGAAGATTATAAACCTAGCCTAAATGTTATCCAAACAGAAGTAGCAATTAAAATAATTAAGGACAAATTTGAAACTGAGCTTGCAAAAGAGTTAAATTTAATTAGGGTATCAGCACCCTTGTTTGTTAAGCCTGAAACAGGACTAAATGATAATTTAAGTGGAATGGAGAAGCCAGTGTCTTTTGGTATGAAATACGATAATTATTCTAAGCTTGAAATTGTACAATCTCTTGCTAAATGGAAGAGGATGGCTTTAGGAAAATACGGATTTAAGGCAGGAGAAGGATTATATACTGATATGAATGCTATAAGACCAGATGAGGATTTAGACAATATTCATTCTTTATATGTAGATCAATGGGATTGGGAAATAGTAATCCAGAAAGAGCAAAGGACTGAAAAATATTTAAAGGAAATAGTTAAAAAAATATATAAGGTTTTTTTGAATGTGGAAAAGTATATAGCTAATATTTATCCTCAATTAGAAAGAATATTGCCTGAAGAAATAGCATTTATAACTACTCAAGAACTAGAAGACATGTATCCTAATTTAACTCCTAAAGAAAGAGAGCATTCTATAGCCAAAGAGAAAAAAGCAGTATTTCTTATGAAAATAGGAGACGTTTTAGATTCAGGAAAGAAGCATGATGGGAGGGCGCCAGACTATGATGATTGGCGATTAAATGGAGATATAATATTTTGGAACCCTATTTTAGAGCAGGAGATTGAATTATCGTCAATGGGAATTAGAGTTGACAAGGAAGCCTTACTAGAACAAATAAGAAAAACAAACTGTGAAGAAAGATTAAGCTTAGATTATCATAATATGCTGCTAAATGAAAAACTACCCTATACAATTGGCGGTGGAATAGGACAATCAAGAATTTGTATGTTTTTCCTTCAGAAAGCACATATAGGTGAAGTACAAGCCTCAGTATGGCCTGAAGAGATGATTGATAATTGCGTCACATCTAATATTTTTTTATTATAAAATCTAAAGGAATATACATTTGTTTTTTTTCATGCTATTATATAGAGAGACATAGAATTATGATAAAGGTGATAAAATATGAATAGAAATAAAACCAATAAGCTATTTTTATTATTAGGCATAGGAATAGGTTTTGTAATTGCTAGTTTATTAAACATAGCTTATCCTAAAATTAAATACACCTCATACACAGATGAACAAGTAATAGAAAAGGCAAGAGAATTGGGTATGGTCTCTTTAAAAGAAGCAATTTCTCAATCTCAAGATAGTGTTGAAAAAAATAATGAAGATGATGAAGAAAAAATAATAGATGAAAAATTAGAAACAATAATAGAAGAAGACTTAAATGACAATGATACAAATGCTGAAGCTGTAGCAGAGGAAAATGAAACTATAAAGTTTGTAATTAGTAAAGGTCAAAATAGCGAAGAGATAATCAACAAATTATTTGAAGCTGGAATAATTAATGACAAAGAAGTATTTACAAATTTAGCTATAGAAAGAAATGTACAAAAAAAATTTAATTATGGTACTTTTCAGTTAAATAAGAACATGGAATATGATTTACTAATAAAAGCACTGACCCGTAGATAGACTGTTATGTCTTATGCTAATGCTCTATATTGGAGGAATAAGCATGTTCATATATTCAGATGATATTACAGAGATAATAGCTAAATATATAGACTGCAAATATACTGTCACAGAAGTAGGACATCACAACTTAGGCAGACACTTGGTTTACTTAATTAAAGATGAAAAAGAAAACAGCTATATTTTAAAAATATATGGTAAAGCCTTTAGATTTTGCAACGAATTGACAGGTCTAAAACTTTTAAGAGATAAGATAAAATGTCCCAAATTATTAATAAGCGGAAAGGTTTTTTCAGAAATAGAATGGCTGCTTATGAGCAACATAGAAGGTATAATTCTTGGGAATGTATGGAAGGAGCTTTCTAATGAGAATAAGGTCTATATAATGCAGCAGATGGGAGAAATACTAGGCAGGATACACAGCGCTTATAAATATGATTATTATGGTGCTTGGCAAGAATATGGAACCTTTATACTCAATCATAAAGATTTTATGGAGTATAGAAAAAATAGTGATAAGATTATTATTGAGAATATTATTAGACAAGATATCCCTCATAAGGAATTAATAATGCATTCATATGAAAAGCTGATTAAATACTATGATGACATTAAGCCAAGAGATGTTCCTAGACTTTGCCACCATGATTTTTCAGCTAGGAATATGCTTATTAATAGAGAAAAAGAAGGGTGGAAAATTTCTGGAATTATTGATTTTGAACATTGTTATCCTGATGACCCTGATATAGATTTTACAGATTTATATCATACAGTATTTTTGGAAGAACCATGGTTAAAGGAACCTTTTATGAAAAGATACAAAGAGTATTTGAAAATTAAAGAGGATGTATTAGAATATAAAATGAAATATTATTTGCTTAACAAAGGACTATTTATCTGTAGCTGGGCATATTATACGGCACCAGAATATTACCTTCAAGGAATAAAATTATTAGAAAGACTAGATGATATGCAATAGAAAAAGTGGGGAAGCCCACTTTTTTTGATAATTTACTATGGTTTATATTTATACTAAACTAAGCTAAGTAAGAATATTATCAGTATGATAATTAAAAATATCCAATTTGAAAGCCCAACTGCTTCATAATTTAACTCTTTCTTCTTATTTTCTATATCATCTTTATCTTCTATACTTTCAACAAATTCTATTTCTTCAAATATATCTACCGCAGGAATAGGTAGATTTTCATCTGTTTTTATCATCCTTCTTCTCATTAAAATACCTCCTTATAATATGCTCGTTATATAATATGATATTTTAATAATAATGTGCATATTAGGCTCATTCATATAGAACAAGAACTATAGGGGAATATAGTTTTTAGAATAATTTACAATATAATAATTCATACTATTAATGAGTTCAACTTTTCAAACCGATAAGATAAGAAAGGAGTAATTATATGCCAGATGGTGTGAATTTTGAAGAAGTAAAAAAAAGATTTAGAGATGCAAGTGTAGAAGAAAAAATAGATATTTACACTACAACACAAGGTCTTACAGTAGAGCAATTTAAAGAACTATTAAGGATGTTCCCAATTCAACATCTCGATAAACTTGAAAGAGCTATGTCATAAAAACCCGAATCATCGGGTTTTTTTATATAAAGAATAAAAATAGTCGTATTATTGATTGATTTTATTCAGTTTTTTTTATACTATTATATTTTGAAGGAATATAATATTTATAGGGTAAACAATTAATAAGAGGTGTATATATTAATGGAGCAATTAATTATTAGCTTTGCAAAAAATATAGTTAATGAAAATGTATTATTGTCCTATTTGTTTTTCTTTGTTTCCCAATCTCTGCAAGTCCTATTCCCACCTTATCCTGGGGACATGGTACTGATATTAGAAGGCTATTTGTCAGAGATTGCTCATTTAAATATATTTTTAGTTGTAACTAATGCAGTAGTAGCCACATCATCTTCTTCAATATTTCTATACAACATTGGTAGAAAAAAGCAAGAGAGGATATTACATTCTAAAATTATAACTTTTCTATTTCCTACAAATAAAATAGAAAAGTTAAACAAGATATTTAAAAAACTAGGAGCATGGACTATTATACTAAGCAAATTTATTCCAGGAATTTTCTCCCTAACCGTACTATCAGCAGGTGTGTTTAGAGTAAAACGCAGATTTGCATATATATCAATAGTTACAATTTCTTTTTTACATAATTTCACTCTTATAATTTTAGGCAAAAAACTTGGCGAAAATTGGCAGCTTATATTTAAAAAGATGAATGAGTATAACAGATACATTATTATTATAGGTATTATTTCTTTAATAATTTATTTTATTATGCTTCAATTAAAGAAAAGACTATTTGATTAAATGAGGGAGATGAAAATGAAAAAAACTATATTATTTATCCTATTTCTTTCAATATCACTACCAATGATATTATTAATGACTGATGTAGAAATAGCCACTTTTGATATGAAATTTTATGAAGATAAGTATAAAGAGCATAACATCCCAGAAGAAACAGGAATTAGTATGGATAATCTAATGGATGTAACAAGTGAAATGCTTGATTATTTAAAAGGTAAAAGAGAAAATTTAATTATATTTACAGAAGTTAATGGAGAGAGGGAGCAGGTATTTGAAGAAAGAGAAATATTGCATATGGTAGATGTAAAGGAGTTATTTAATAAAGGATATATAATAAGAAATACTATGATGGTTATATTTATTATTTCTATTGTAGGCTTAATAATATTTAATAGAAAAGCAATAGGTAAAGCTTTAATAATAACCTCAATATGGCCTGCAGTTTTAATGGGAATATTAGGTTTGCTAATGTATATAGATTTTAATAAATACTTTACACATTTTCATGAAATTTTTTTTACTAATGATTTATGGCTTTTAGATCCAAAGACAGATATCCTAATACAAATGCTGCCACTTGATTTTTTCAGTAGCATAGCTTATAGGATTTTATTATTTTTTGTCGTAGAACTGGCTTTAGTTCTAACTATAGGCATATTTTTAGACAGAAGAAATACTATAATTAAAAAATAAGTTCTTTTAACAAATTGTGTTATTTTTTCTCTTAGATTGGAGATAATCTATTCTGAAGGGAGTGAATAGCATGGATATAAATGTAACAAATGATAAGATAAAAAAGATAACAGTCAAAAAAATAAATAATATAAGGCTTAAAAGATATTATTATGAAAAGACTGGAAAAGGAAAAACCTATTTTGCAATGATTTTAGATAGAATTATATTTAAAGTGTTTTTTCTTAGCAGCTTAATTATCTTTTTTTTCTTCATAAGTAAAAGCTTCTTATTTACATTGCTAATTTCAATACAGATATTTACATTGTATAATTTTGTAGTATATAGAATAAACAAATCAAAACTAAAGAGAAAAATACAGATAGTAAATCGACAAGTAGTATTAAAAAAAACATTTAAAGAGCTATTAAACCATTCTCCTAACGATTACACAGAGCATATAATGGATATTTTAGATAAATACGGACTAGAAAACATAATGAAATTAGAGCGAAGAGGCATAGATATGGTAGGTAATCTATCTGGAACAAAAATAGGAATTAAATGTTTCCAATATGATAATGATTATAAAGTTGGGGTAGATATTATTAGAGACTTTTTTATAGGACTAAGAAGAGAAGACATAAAAAAAGGAGTGATAATTACCACTTCATCCTTTACTCAAGAAGCAAGAGTCTTGTCAGAAAAGCTAAAGAAGCATGTTCATATTCAGCTAATAGACATTGAAGAGCTAATAGAGATTATTAGAAAAGCGAATTTATATCCTTCAGATGTAGAAATTAAAAAGTTAATTTTTGATGAAATATCCGATAATAAAATACATTTTAAAAGCTATAAAGATATAGTTTTATCGAAGAGCAAAATAATTAAGTATATTTTTCTAGGTACATCTATGATTGTATTTGGAAACTTTACTCCTTATAAGGGTTACTATATGATAGTTGGGTATATTATTTTTACTATAGCATTAATATCAATAATTAAATTGATAAGCGACTTATTTAAGTTAAATGAAGAGAAGCATGAAGAAAAAATATTGTAGCATTTTTACATATACAAAATAGATAGATTAGTGTAAAATGATTATGTTAATTGACAGAGTAGGTAAAGCACGTCAAGTGTTAAAGGATGGGAAGTTGCCTTTAAACGAAAGATTTATTTATGTATAAGTCTGCGATACTTTACCGCGTCCGCTGTTACATTAGGGAGCCTGACTTCTCTTTAATGTGGCAGATAACTGTCACTAAAAGAGAAGGAGGTGAAGAAAATGAATAACAAAAAGAAAATTGATACAAGATCACTAGTTGGAGCAAGTCTTCTTACAGCAATCAGTATAGTACTTACAAGAGTTTTTTCTTTTATGATACCTTTAGCAGGGCTTCCTACATTAAGATTTGGCATTGGAGAAGTTCCACTTATTATTTCAGGAATCTTATTTGGACCTTTAGTGGGAGGGCTTAGCGGGGTAATAGCCGACTTAATTGGAGTAATGATTAATTTGCAAGGCTCAGCATTTTTCCCAGGGTTTACGTTAAGCAGTATATTATGGGGAGTTATACCAGGAGTTTTATTTTCGCTTATAAGAAAAAATAAGTTTAAAATAAACTACAATATTATTAATGGAGTTGTACTTACCTCAATAGCTGTAGGTATTGTGCTTGTATTATTTGACAGTAAGGTACTAGCTATGAAAAATGGGACTTACTATATGTATGATAAGCCTATGCCTATGATATATGCCATGCTTTATGTTCTTTTAGTAGCATCATTTATTGCAATACCAATTATTATGTCTAGAAAAGAAAACAGTAAGGGTGAAATTATCTCTATAGATAAAATAGCATTTATAGTAACAGTTCCATATATAATAATATCCCTAGGCCTAAATACATTATGGCTATCAATGCTATATGAAAAAGGCTTTCTAATATTATTACCAGGAAGGATATTAGCTGGATTAATAGTTATTCCGCTTCATACAACTATAATATATACAATATCAAAAGCTTTCAAACATGTTAAAGTAAGTTAATCATAGGGCTACTAGTTAATCTAGTAGCCTTAATTATAATTAAGGAGGTTTTTATGAAAAAGGTTTTAGCAATTATGGGGAGTCAGAGAAAAAACAAAAACACAGACAGATTATTAGATGCTGTCTTAGAAGGTGTGAGGACAAATAGAGTAGAAATAAAAAAAGTATACTTAAACGACATGGATATGTCCCTCTGTAAAGCCTGTGCAGTGTGTGAAAAAACAGGGAAGTGCTTTATTAAAGATGATATGACAGATATATATGACGATTTTAATCATAGCGATATAATCATTATTGCTTCACCATTATATTTTAATACAGTAAGCAGTTTAACTAAAATAATGATAGATAGATGCCAAGTCTACTGGTCCAGCAAATATGTTCTAAAAAATCCTTCTATAGACAGGAATAAAAAAAGAGTTGGAATGTTTATTAGCGTAGGGGGAGCACCAGAAAGAAAAGAGCATTTTGATGCTTGCATTCCTGTAATGGATTTATTTTTTAAAGCAATAAACACTGAATATAAATACAATTTATTCTCCTCAAACACTGATGAAATACCAGTTTGGGAGCGGCAAGATATTTTGGAAATAGCATTTGAAAAGGGAAAAGAGCTAGTTTTATAAGCCTCAAGGGTATTTGATTTTTATTGCCAAAAGAATTATAATTTACTTTGTAGGAAGTTTTAACAACTAAACTAATAATAAATATCTAATGAGGAGGAATAGGTTATGAAAAACACACTTCCAATAGCACTATCAAACAGACATGTTCATCTTAGCGAAGAGCACATAAAAATACTTTTCGGAGAAGGACATGAACTTAATAAAACCAAGGATTTATCTCAGCCTGGTCAATATGCTTGCGAAGAAAAAATTGATGTAGTAGGACCTAAAAACACATTAAAGGGTGTTAGGGTTTTAGGACCAGCAAGAAAAAACACACAAATAGAGGTTTCACTAGCTGACGGTTTTACATTAGGGGTGGTTCCACCAGTAAGAGATTCTGGAGATTTAGCAGGAAGCCCTGGCGCTAAGCTTGTAGGACCAAAAGGAGAAGTACAGATTACAGAAGGAATTATTGCAGCTGCTAGGCATATACACATGCATACTGCTGATGCTGAAGATTTTGGTGTTAATGATAAGGACAGAGTAAAAGTTAGAGTTGGAGGAGAAAGAGGTTTAATATTTGAAAATGTATTAGTGAGGGTTCACCCAGAGTATGCTTTAGAAATGCATGTTGATGTAGACGAAGGAAATGCAGCAGGAGTGAAAAACGGCGATATGGTAGAGCTAATAAAATAGTGGAGGTAAATAAATGAATAATTTAGCTTCAATGATAGACCATACTATTTTGAAACCTGAAATCACTAAGGAAATGGTGAAAAAGGTTTGTGAAGAAGCAAGAGAGTATAAATTTGCTTCAGTTTGTGTCAATCCCTACTATGTGAATTTCGTTAAAAGCCAATTAGAAGGCTCTGGTGTAAAGGTTACTTCAGTAATAGGCTTTCCGCTAGGTAGCACTAATAAAGAAGTAAAGGCATTTGAAGCAAAAAATGCCATAGAAAATGGCGCAGATGAGCTAGATATGGTAATTAACGTAGGGGCATTAAAGGATAAAGAATACGATATAGTAAGGGAAGACATAAAGGCAGTAGTAGAAGCTGCAAAAGGTAGGGCATTAGTAAAGGTTATTATTGAAACCTGTTTACTTACAGATGAAGAAAAAGAAATAGCTTGCAAATTAGCTGTGGAAGCAGGAGCTGATTATGTAAAAACATCCACTGGCTTTAACACAGGTGGAGCTACAAAGGAAGACATTATACTTATGAGAGAATCAGTAGGACCTCAAATTGGCGTAAAAGCTTCAGGAGGTATTAGGGATTCTGAAAAGGCAAAGGAAATGATAGAAGCAGGAGCAACTAGAATAGGTGCTAGTTCTTCAGTAGAGATTGTTGAAGGAATAAAAGCAGCAGACGGCAGCTATTAAAGCTGTAGGGTAGCAAGTAAGAATTGTACTAGCTACTCTTTTTTTTATAAGGAGTATAAAGTTCAACCTTATTATTTTTTATTAAAAAGAACTTTACCTCTATACTTGAAAGTCTGAGTTTAAATACAATATAATGGTACTATACATATTCTATAAAATTGAAAGGGTGGTTTAATGATAATTAAATATCTTAGTCATTCTGTGGTTTTACTAGAAGGTCAAAAAATAAAAGGAATAATTGATCCATTTATTACAGGTAATCCAAATTGTCCACTTAAATTAGATGACTTAGAAGGTATTACTCATATTTTTGTAACCCATGGGCATGGTGACCACTTAGGAGATACTGTAGAAATAGGGAAGAAGTGGGGCTCTAAAATAATATGTAATTTCGAAATAGGAAATTATTTAGAAAGGCATAATTTGAATATTCATACTATGCATATTGGTGGCAGAGTAGAATTAGATTTTGGTATAGTTAAAATGACCCCAGCCTTACATGGCTCAGGCATATTTGATGGGACAGACATAATTTATGGAGGCAATCCATGTGGTTTTTTAATTCAAGCTGAGGGGAGAAAAATATATCATGCTGGTGATACTGGGCTTACCATGGACATGAAGCTGTTAGAGGATGAAAAAATAGACCTTGCGTTCCTTCCAATCGGTGGGAATTACACAATGGATATAGAGGATGCAGTGAAGGCAGTTGAGTTTATTAAGCCTAAGATTGTCATACCTATGCATTATGATACATTCCCTGTTATAAAAGCTGATCCATTATCTTTTAAAAACAAGGTAAAGGATACAGAGGTAAGAGCATTATCCTTTGGAGATGGAATAGAATTATAGTTATTATAAAATAGGCATAATAGATTTAGCAAATATTAATATTTTGCTTATACAAATTAGGAGGAAAAACATGACCATATCAAGCTTTCTTAAACTAGTAGAAATCCAAACAAAAGTAGCCAGCATGATTCCATTTTTTTTAGGAACAGCATATACACTGTATAGATTTGAAAGCTTTAATTTTAAGAATTTTAGTATAATGTTTATATCCTTACTATGTGTGGATATGGGTACTACTGCAATAAATAACTATGTGGATTATAGAAAAGCAATAAAAAAGCATGGCTATAATTATGAAACTCATAATGCCATAGTGAAATATAATTTAAAAGAAAGCATAGTTATAGCTACTATAGGGGTATTATTTTTAGCTGCTATAGTCTTTGGGGTGTTACTGTATTTAAATACAAATTTTATTATTCTATTGTTAGGCATTGTATCCTTTATTGCATCAGTACTGTATTCATATGGACCTATACCAATATCGAGGCTACCATTAGGTGAAATATTTTCAGGGATTTTTATGGGATTTATAATAGTGTTTATCTCAATCTATATTCATGTGTTTGACAAAAATATTATTTTCTATTCCTACTCTAATGAAGTTTTAAATTTTGGAATAAATGTTAAAGAAATAATATATATATTCTTATTATGTGTTCCTCCTATTGTGGGAATTGGGAATATTATGCTTGCTAATAACATTTGTGATATGGAAGATGATATAGAGAATAAAAGATATACTTTACCAATATTTATTGGCAAAGAGAAAGCACTTAAACTATTTAAAGCCCTATATTGTATTGCATATTTAGATATTATTCTTCTATTAATACTGAGAATAGTACCTAGTATAACTGCTATTTCACTACTTACTTTAATACTAGTAAATAAAAATATTAAAAGGTTTGCTCATTTGCAGACTAAAAAAGACACTTTTATTTTAGCTGTGAAAAATTTTGTACTATTAAATATTGTACAAGTCATTACAATAGGTATTGGAGCTGTTATTAAAAATATATCATGAAGAATGCAGTGAGGACCTATGCTTCTACATTCTTTATGAGACTATAAAAAACTTATTGTTCTTTAGCTATATTTAATAGCTTAATAAAAGAGCTTTTAAAAGCATTGTTGTTTTCTTTAGTTCTCTTTCTATGTTTTGAGCCTTTTAAGCCGGCACGTCTTGATTTTTGAGACAAGAATCTTTCAAACATAAGTCTATCAATATTTTCTTTGTTATATATAAGCCCGTTTTGATTTATAGCATAGCATCCAGCACCTAAAACCATAGAAGCAACACCATAGTCTTGAGTAACAACAATATCATTTTTGTTGCAAGAATTAGCTATTGCAATATCTACAGAATCACAACCCTTATCAAGGGTAATTACTGTGCATTCTAGATTTATTAAATGACTAGTATCAGCAAACATTATTACTTCAACATTGTAATCTTTACAGACTTCTACTATAATTTCCTTAACAGGACATGCATCAGCATCAACTAATACTCTCATGGCAAACCTCACTATGTCTAGTTTTGTATTTATTAAGTAATATGATAACAGTTAGAGAATAAGACTGTCAAATAAGTCATAGTTTATATTTTGTATAAGGTTTTTAAATAGCTTATGGCTATTTAGTAATATTATTTTAAAAAAATAGATAGTTGCAGAATGGAAATTGAGAATTATCCACAGGAATTAGATAAAATCTATTAAGGATATCAAATTACCAACAGATAAAAGGCAT